>JAFGDX010000340.1 GCA_016931875.1 Prolixibacteraceae bacterium | reverse complement strand
TGGTTTACCTCTCGCGTGAAGTGAGCGGCATATTCGAGATTGAAAAATATGAAACAAACAACAGCGGAAAAAGCTGGAAAATAACCCCAATAACTAAAAACTCGGAATACGACAACGTTCGCCCCTATGTTCCGCGTTATCTTCCTGAAAATGCAAAAACCGTGGTTTTATGGATGGAGAACAAAAAATACATTCATTACACTAACTACGACACAAGCATAAAATACATCGTAGAAAACTGAGGTTTTCAGCAAAACGGTTACTATTTCTTACAAAAAATTCAGTGAATGACAAAATCAAATAAAATTGTACTTTTGTGTGTACGTACACGGAAAACATATAAAATTCTAATCATAATGAAAAAATTATCGATAATTGTGCTTGCAGCCATTATTCTTTCGGCCTGCTCAGGAGGCAAACAATCATCAGAAACCGAAGAAGAAAAACCCATGTTTACAGGCGCAAAGGGAGAGGTAAAAATCATGACACTCGATCCGGGGCATTTTCATGCGGCACTGGTTCAGAAAAACATGTACGATCAGGTCGATCCGACCGTTTATGTTTATGCACCGGAAGGACCCGATGTGCAGGGACACCTTTCGTTAATAAACAGTTACAACACCCGCGCGGAAAACCCGACTACCTGGGACGAAAAAGTTTATACCGGGCCCGACTACCTTGAAAAAATGCTGGAAGAAAAACCCGGAAATGTGATGGTAACCGCCGGAAACAATGCAAAAAAAACAGAGTATATTTTAAAAACCGTTGAAGCGGGAATACACGTTCTGGCAGATAAACCCATGGTAATTTCGCCCGAAGATTTTCCAAAACTGGAACAGGCTTTTAAAGTAGCCGGCGAAAAAGGGGTTCTGTTATATGACATCATGACGGAACGTTACGAAATCACCACCATTTTACAACGTGAACTGGCACACATTCCCGAAGTTTTTGGAACACTGCAAACCGGAACCGAAGAAGAACCGGCCATTACCAAAGAAAGTATCCATCACTTTTTTAAATATGTGTCGGGTAGCGCGTTAAAACGTCCGGCGTGGTTTTTCGACACCAAACAGCAGGGCGAAGGAATTGTTGACGTAACCACTCACCTGGTTGATTTAATTCAGTGGGAAGCTTTTCCTGAAGTGATTTTAACCAAATCAGATGTAAATGTGCTGTCAGCAAAACGGTGGACAACCGACCTCACACCCGAGATGTTTGAAAAAGTTACTCTTTTGAATGAATATCCCGGGTATCTTCAGAAAGATGTGGAAGACGGTGTTTTAAAAGTATACAGCAATGGTGAAATCAACTACACGCTGAAAGGAATTCATGCCAAAGTTTCGGTTATCTGGAACTTTGAGGCCCCGGAAGGCGCCGGCGACACGCACTACTCCATCATGCGCGGAACAAAATGCAATCTTATCATAAAACAGGGAGAAGAAGAAGGCTACAAACCACAACTTTACATTGAAGCTGCCGAAGGTGTTGATATAAAAGAATTTGCAGGATATCTGTACAACGCTGTGCAGGGCCTTACTTCAAAATACCAGGGAATTGCATTGGAAAAACTAACGGATACAACCTGGAAACTAAATGTCCCCGAAGAATTTAAAATGGGGCATGAAGCTCATTTCGGACAGGTAACTGAAAAATACCTTCAATATTTGGTTGACGGAAAGTTACCCGAGTGGGAAGTCCCGAATATGATTGTAAAATATTACACCACCACAGAAGGATTGAAAGCCGCAAAGTGAAAGTCTCCACTCCTTTTAGGGCCGGAGGACAAGAATAAAGCTATCGGAAAAAAGCTGTTCGGTTTTAGAACGGCTTTTTTTAATTTTCCCGGTCGTCTCTTATTGGTAAATGGCTGCGGTTGGCTACTTCGTAACCCACCAAAAAACAAAAATCGGCCACCCGTTTCAACTTGTCGAAATTAATTTTTGAAACCACATCGCTGGTTTTATGATAATCCGCATGATAACCGGTTGAGATATTCAGCACCGGCACCCCGTTTTTATGAAAATGATAATGGTCGCTGCTCCGGAGGAAATTATCAGGCAGCGAATTATCGGGTACCAACCCCAGATTATTACAAACCGAGTCGCTTATCTGGTTCAGTTCCGGCCACACATTGTTGGTAAGGGTAAACAGGCCATCAAAATCTTTCACCATTTTGGGCGACAGTTTCCAAACCGAATCACGTGGTTCGTAAACTCTTCCAACCATATCAAGATTAATACACGCCACTGTATTCTCCAGCGGAACGACAGGGTTTTCAGCATAATGACGCGAGCCAAACATTCCCAGTTCTTCACTGGTAACCCACAAAAACAGGATACTCCTTTTGGGCTTGTTCTCCAGCGACGAAAAAACCTTGGCAAGCCCGAGCAAAACTGAGCTGCCCGAGGCATTGTCATCCGCACCGTTGAAAATATCACCATCCTGGTTTTTCCCCAGATGATCATAATGTGCCATATAAATCACATACTCATTTTTTAAAACCGGGTCGCTTCCTTCCACCATCCCCAAAATATTGCGCGACGGGTATTTTTCAACTTCTTTTTGAAGGTGAATTTCAATATTATCATTTTCAGGCACAAATGAATTTGGCTTTTGTTCTTTTACAATCGATTCCAGATACTTTCGGTATTTGTTTTTCCCGCCCAACATAAAATCGGCAAACCCGGGTGTGGCAATAAAATATTTTTCCTTCTCCGTTTCTGTTTCCGGTTGCAACATATAGTTGTTTCTGCCCATCCTTTTTTCCATCTGCGAAAACACTCTGTTTTCATCGTCGTTGGGACTGGTAATCAAAACTACAGCGGCTGCTCCCTTTTCAAAAGCAATTTTTCTTTTTTTGCGTTCGCACCGGTCGTTCCACTGGTAATTTCCCTCTTCTTTAAACGATTCCACATCGCCTGAACAAAGCAACACCACCTTGCCGCTTACATCAATCCCGGCAAAATCGTTGTGTCCGGGTGGTGCCTCATTTATTCCAAACCCGGCAAACACTGCTTCTCCTTTCCAATCGAGACTGAAAACCTGATTATCAAAACAAATAATCGGAGACTGATAACTTTTGTCGCCTTTGGGATTCTGTACTTTTATAAATGAGTGAGAATTATCAGCATGTACTGATAGAATTTCAACCTTTTGTGAATAACTGTTCCCAATGGATTGCAATCCATTTTCTCTTGCCTTTTCCACAAGGTAATCAGCCGCCCTCTCCAAACCATCGCCTTCTCCAATTTTCCGGCCTTGCAAATCATCCGACGCCAAAAAAGACAAATGCCGTTTTAATTCATCCTGAACAATTGATTTTAGCGCTTGTTCCTGTGAAAATGCAAGTGTGCCGGTGAGAAAAAAAAACAATATCAACACGTACCGTCTGTTTACACCCATGAAAATTGAAAAAAATTTCTGAATTTGTTCAAACTGCGTTAAATTTACCAATAAAGGCTGAAAGTTCAAATTACTGTTTGTGAATAAACAAAAACATTCATTTTTAAAGATTAAACTATTTTATGAAAAAGATACCTGTTTTTCCAAAACTCATTCTGGTCGTTATCGCGGTTTTGCTTCTTCCATCGTGTGCAGTAAACCCTGTAACCGGGAAAAAACAACTCATGTTAATGTCGGAAGCCCAGGAAGTTGAACTGGGGGCTCAATATGACCCCACGGTTATAGCTACGTTTGGTTTATATGAAGACCCTGAATTACAGGCTTTTATTGAAGAAAGGGGGAAAGAGCTGGCAAAAATCTCTCATCGTCCCAACCTGGAATACCATTTTCGGATTCTGGATTCGCCGGTTATTAATGCCTTTGCGGTTCCGGGAGGGTATATTTATCTCACCCGCGGAATTCTTGCCCATTTTAATAACGAAGCGGAATTGATTGGCGTGATGGGCCACGAACTGGGACACATCACCGCAAGACATACCGCCAGCCAGCAAAGCAAACAGCAGTTGGGGCAATTATTATTGGTTGGAGGAATGATTGTTTCCGAAGATTTCAGGCAGTTTGCCGACTATGCGATGCAGGGCATGCAGTTGCTTTTTCTGAAATTCAGCCGCGACAACGAACGCCAGTCGGATAAACTGGGGGTTGAATACGCTTCAAAAATAGGATACGACGCTCATAAAATGGCCGACTTTTTTAACGTGCTCAATAAAATGCAGATGGAAAGTGAAAGCGGAGGTGTTCCCACCTTTTTTTCCACTCACCCCGATCCGGGCGACCGCTTCAACGATGTTAACAAAAGGGCCGACTCGTGGCAGGACAGCCTGAAAAACAACAACTGGAAAGTTAATGAAGACAGTTATCTGCGTATGATTGACGGCATTGTTTATGGTGAAGACCCCCGTCAGGGTTATGTTGAATCCAATATTTTTTATCATCCTGATATGAAATTCAAATTCCCTGTTCCGCCAGGATGGCAACTGGAAAACTCGCCTATTCAGGTTCAAATGGCCCCTTCGGATGGAAAAGCAGCCATCATTTTCACACTGGCCAAACAAAAAACGGCTGCCGAAGCTGCTCAAACTACCATTCAGGAACTGAACTTAACTTCATTGGAAAGCAGAAACATAACCGTAAATGGCTTGCCGGCGGTTGCCGTTGT
>JAFGDX010000339.1 GCA_016931875.1 Prolixibacteraceae bacterium | reverse complement strand
GGGAAATGATGTGGGAACACAGTACCGTTCAGCTGTTTTTTTTCACAACGAAGCGCAGAAAACAATCGCTGAAAAAATTGTTCAGGAATTTGAAAATGAAAAAGTTTACGACGACCCGATTGTAACAGAAATAACCCCGTTCGACAAATTTTATGTTGCGGAGGACTATCACATCAATTATTTCGAACGAAATAAAAATCAACCCTACTGCCAGTTTGTTGTTGCCCCGAAAGTGGAAAAGTTTCAAAAAATTTTCAAGGACAAGCTAAAAAATAAAATGTGAAGTGCATAAAATTTACTATTTTAGGTGAACGAATCAGTTTTCAATGAAAAAAATACTTTTTGCCGTTTTGCTGACTGCTTTCTCGTTTCCTTCCTTTTCCCAGCGCGAATTTTCATATACTGAAGGAGATACCACATACACCATGAAACGTTATGTTTTTATGTTGCTTGAAAGCGGCGAAACAAAAAGCAAGGACTCCACAGAAGCGGCTTATTTCCAGGAACAACACCTCGCCCATTTAAACCAAATGGCACAATCGGGCAAATTAATTGTTGCCGGCCCGTTTGAAGGAGGTGGAGAGCACCGCGGATTATTAATTTTTGATATTGAAACGGTGGAAGAAGCTTTGCAACTAGAAGGAGAAGACCCGATGGTAAAAACCGGCAGGTTGAAAATGAATGCCTTTTACTGGTGGGGAGCCAAAGGAACCTTACTAAAATAGCTCTGTTGCGAAAAAAATATACAAACCATTTTTATTGAAATAAACAAGATCAACCCGTGATTGAAAAAACCCGAATCTGGTTGCAGATTCGGGTTTTGTTTTTATATTTTTTCCCTGCAATAATTAAACTACAATTCCCGTATCCAAATGTTACGGAAGCTTACCGGGTTTCCGTGGTCCTGCAAAGTAATGCTTTTCGGGCCATGTTTTTCAATGGTATACTCCGGAACTCCGATGTATTGTGTCGGACCGCGTAATTTTACATGATTTTGCACCAAAACGCCGTTGTGAATCACTGTAACCATTGGCGGTGTAAAATAGGTTCCGTCATCATTAAAACGCGGCGCGGTATAAATAATGTCGTAGGTTTGCCACTCGCCCGGTTTTTTACATGCGTTTACCAGCGGGGCATGTTGCTTGTACAAGCTGCCTGCCTGTCCGTTTCGGTAGGTGCGGTTATTGTAATTATCGAGCACCTGCACTTCATACAGTTCCTGAAGAAAAACACCGCTGTTTCCGCGTCCCTGGCTTTCGCCAACTACTTCGGAAGGAGAACGCCATTCGATGTGCAACTGAAAATCTTCAAAAACGCGTTTGGTTTTAAGTATTCCGGTGCCTCTTTTTACCGTTACACAACCGTCTTCCACAGTCCAGCCCGGTTTCCCGCCATTTCCGCTTGTCCACTCGCTTTCCAGGTCAACCCCGTCAAACAACACAATCGCATCCGATGGTGCATCCATCGGAGTTTCGCCTGGTGTTACCACCGCAACTTCCGGATCCCAGATTTCGGTCATTTCGGGTTTCATCTGCATTGGCTCTTCCTGAGCCAGAACTACTGCTGAAACAAACAGCAGCAAAATAGTCAATATTCGATTTTTCATGATTTGGTATTTTTTGATAATATCACTAAAATTAAAGTCCTAATTCTTTCATTACAGCCTCAATTTTTGCGTCGGCTTTTTCTTCAGCTGCATCAAATTCCCCGCGTGAATTCAGTTCTCCCTTCACTTCAAAATAAAATTTTATTTTAGGTTCTGTCCCCGAAGGACGAACCGAAATTTTTGTTCCATCCTGGGTAATAAACTGCAACACATTGGAAGTAATTTTCTGGTCGATTTTTGCTTCTTCACCGCTTACCGGATTTTTGGCAATAAGTGTTGAATAATCTTTTACCCATTTCATGGGTGATCCACCGAGCTCCCGGGGCGGATTTGAACGAAAATTATTCATGATTTGCTGAATTTCATCGGCCCCCGATTTTCCTTTCCGAACAATGTATTTCATTTTCTCTTTCGAAAATCCGTATTCAAGATAAATATCCTGCAAGAGTTGATACAATGTTTTTCCCTGGTCGATGGCCCACGCTGCAATTTCACCCATTAATGCACAAGCTGAAACGGCATCTTTGTCGCGGACAAAATCGGCGGGCATAAAACCAAAACTTTCTTCACCGCCGCCAATGTATTTTTTCTTCCCTTCCAGTTCGCGGATAATTTCGGCAATAAATTTAAACCCGGTGTACACATCAAAATATTCAATGTTGTTTTTCCGGGCAATTTCGGCTATCAATTCGGTAGTAACAATGGTTTTAACAATGAATTCGTTGCCTTTTATCGCACCGGCTTCTTTCATTTTTGTAATGATGTAGTAAATAAAAAGCAATGCGGTTTGGTTGCCGTTCACAATAATGTATTTTCCTTTGTCGTTTTTCACTACCACTCCAATCCGGTCAGCATCCGGATCGGAAGCCATTACCACATCGGCATCCACTTCGTAGGCTTTTTGAATGGCCATTTCCATGGCTGCCTCTTCTTCGGGGTTGGGTGAAACAACGGTTGGAAAATCGCCGCTTACCACATCCTGCTCAGGAATATTGATAATGTTGGTAAACCCGAATTCTTTTAAAGCAGCAGGAATCAGTTTTACCCCTGTTCCGTGAATCGGAGTGTATACAATTTTAATGTTGTTGTGCTTTTTGACAGTTTCAGGAGAAATGGAAACGGTTTTTACCTGTTCCAGGAATTTCCGGTCCATTTCGTCGCCCAAAATTTCAATCAGGTTATCGGGTCCGTCAAACCGGATGTCTTCGGGTTTTATTTTGGCTACTTCGTTTACAATGTTTTCATCGTGAGGTGCAACAATCTGCGAGCCATCATCCCAGTATGCTTTGTAACCGTTGTATTCTTTCGGATTGTGCGATGCTGTTAAAATTATACCGCTCTGGCAACCCAGTTCGCGAATGGCAAATGAAAGTTCGGGAGTTGGGCGCAAATCTTCAAAAAGATAAACTTTGATGCCGTTTGCTGCAAAAATTTTGGCGCTGCTTTCTGCAAAAAGCCGGCTGTTGTTCCGGCAATCATGGCCAATGGCCACTTTAATTTCGGGCAGATCGGTAAAATTCTTTTTCAGATAATTACTCAATCCCTGTGTGGCGGCTCCAACCGTGTAAATATTCATGCGGTTGGTTCCCACGCCCATAATTCCGCGAAGTCCGCCGGTACCAAACTCGAGACTCTTGTAAAACGAGTCGACCAATTCAGCCGGGTCTTCCTTATCCAGCAATTTTTGAACTTCTTTCCGTGTACTTTCGTCATACGTGTCAGACAACCACTGTTGGGCTTTTGCTCTTACCTCCTGTAACAATTCCTGATTTTCCATGTATCCTTATTTTTCCATTTTATTCAAACATACTTTCAAACTGTCTTTCCAGTAAGGGACCTCCAATGCAAAGGTATTTTTAATTTTTGATTTATTCAGTACGCTGTAACTCGGACGTTTTGCCGGCGTTGGAAATTCATTGGAAAGAACCGGAATAACCTTACAGTTTATGCCTGAAATATCAAAAATTGCTTTTGCAAAATCAAACCAGCTGGTCACGCCTTCGTTGGAATAATTATAAATTCCGGGCACAAACTTCTTCGGATTTTTTTCTGAAATTCCGATGATGGAAAGAATGGCACCTGCCAAATCGGCGGCATAGGTTGGAGTTCCCACCTGGTCGAAAACCACTTTTAACTCGTTGCGTTCTTTTGCAAGTCGGAGCATGGTTTTCATAAAATTATTCCCAAATGCAGAATAGAGCCAGGAAGTGCGAATGATTACCGATGCCGGATTTTCCTTCACACACTGTTTCTCGCCTTCCAGTTTTGTTTTCCCGTAAACACCGGCCGGGTTCACGGTATCTTCTTCATTTAATGGCAGAAATGCTTTCCCGTCAAAAACATAGTCGGTAGAAATATGAATCATTTTTGTGCCTGCCTGTTTTGCTGCTTTTGCCAGAATTCCGGGGGCGGTTGTATTAATTTTTACCGCATTTTCCACATCGGTTTCAGCTTTGTCCACTGCAGTATAGGCCGCACAGTTTACAACAAATCCGGGTTTTGTTTTCTGAAAAAAATCAGCCACCGCACTTTCGTCAGTAATGTCCAGCGAGTCAACATCGGTAAACAAAAACTCCCATTCCTGAATGTTTTCAGCCAAAATTCGAAGTTCGTTTCCTAATTGTCCGTATGCGCCGGTAACTAAAACCTTCATTTTTTTTAAAATATAAAATTCATTTCGGCATCGTCAAAAAACGGCGCCTGCAGGTCTTTTTCCGAAACGGTTTGTTCTCCTTTCCCGATTTTCCAGTCGATGTTCAGTTTCGGATCATTTATATGAATCGCTCTTTCGGCTTCTTTATTGTAAACGTTATCGCATTTGTAAGTAAAAACAGCTGTTTGGGTTAATACCGAAAACCCGTGGGCAAACCCCCGCGGGATAAAAAGCTGTTTTTTCTCAATATCGTTGAGTTCGAGCCCAAACCACTGCCCGAAAGTTGGCGATCCTTTTCGCAAATCAACAGCCACATCATAAACACTTCCCTGCACCACGCGCACCAGTTTTGCCTGTGCAAACGGTTCCAGCTGGTAATGCAGGCCGCGAACAACACCCCTCCCCGATTTTGATTCATTATCCTGAATAAATTCGGTTTTCACTGCGTGCTGAAAATACCTTTCCTTTTGATACGACTCAAAAAAATAACCTCTGGAATCTTCAAAAACCCGGGGTTCAACCACGAGTAATCCCGGTATTTCGGTTTCAATAATTTTCATGTTGAATTAAAAAGAAAAAATTTGTTTTTCAGCCAGTCGCAGCAAATACTCGCCATATTGATTTTTGCTCAGCGGCTGTGCCAGTTTCAG
>JAFGDX010000338.1 GCA_016931875.1 Prolixibacteraceae bacterium | reverse complement strand
GCCACAAAACCGGCATTTTTACTGTAGAAGAAAAACATATAAACCAATACCAGCACAAATGCAATCAGAAAAGAAAAGAACCCGCTGTTAATGGCTTCCTGTCCCAGCGACGGGCCCACAATTTCTTCCTGGATAATCCTAGCCGGTGCAGGCATTTTACCCGATTTCAGAATGTTGGCAAGGTCTTTTGCTTCTTCAATACTTTCCAGCCCGGTGATGCTGGAGCGGCCTCCTGAAATTTCGTTGATAACATTGGGGAACGAGCGTACATATCCGTCAAGAACAATGGCAATCGATTTACCCACATTTTCCTTGGTCATTCTCTGCCATGTTTTAGCTCCTTCGCTGTTCATCGACATGGAAACTTCGGGGTTTGAACCAAACTGGTCGAAATCCTGGCGGGCATCGGTAATTACATCGCCGTCCAGCGGAGCACGACCGTCGCGGGTGGTCACTTTCAGTGCAATCAGGCGGTAATAGTTTTCAGTTGCATCAACCGATTTGGCTGTCCATCTGAAAATCATATTCCTGGGGAAAATGCTCTTGATTTGAGGCATGTTCAGATAGCTGTTGATTTTCGCAGTATCTTTAAAATGCGCTATTCCAACAACCGGTCCCTGAAGTAATTGGCCGGCCTGGTCGGTACTTGGATTTAAAAGGGCGAAAAGCGGAAAATCTTTTTTGAAATCGGCCAGGTTGTCCAACGCTGCGGTTGAATCGCTCCCGGCGCCGGCTTCCAGTTCCGAAAGCAACGAGCTTTCTTCCTGTGCAACAGAGTCGGTTTCAGTTGCTTCGGCATTTTCCGTTTCTTCACTTGTATCTGAACTGCTGTCCGATTCCAGTTCTTTAATTCGTTCGTTTGCCTGCAACAGGTACTGATAGGCTTCCTGGTTTTCATAGGTTTCCCAAAACTCCAGCATGGCTGTTCCCTGCAAAAGGTTACGCACCCTGTTTTGGTCTTTTACCCCGGGCAACTCAACCAAAATACGTCCTTTGGTTTGCAGTTGCTGAATGTTGGGCTGGGCAACACCAAAACGGTCGATACGAGTGCGGATGATGTTAAATGCATTGTCAATAGCCGCTGACGTTTCTTCGTGCAGAACATCCAGCACTTCCTGATTGCTGGTGTTGAAGTTGATCCGGTCTCTCAATTCGAGTGTGTTGAAAATAGAGGCCATTTTTGCATTCGGGTCAATTTCTTCAAAAGCCTGCCCAAAGAGGGTAACAAAATCCTCCTGACTTGTTTTCTGAAGTTCTGCTGCCCGTTTTAAGGCAGCATTAAATGTAGAGTCGTTGCTGTAGTTCGACATGGCCCTGATCAGGTCGTCAACCGAAACTTCCAGGGTTACGTTCATCCCGCCTTTCAGGTCGAGGCCCAGGTTCATTTCCAGCTCTTTTACATCTTTATAGGTAAATTTTTTCAAACCCAGAAAGTTGTATACAACTTCTCCTGAAATTGAGTCGAGATAAAAATACTCCAGGTCAGGATTTCCCTGTGCATATTCCACGGCATCTTTTTCAACTTGTTTGGCTTTCCAGGTAAAGGTTAACTGGTACAAACAAACTGCTGCCAACAGAATTGCAAATGTTAAAATTGCACCTTTGTTTTGCATTTGATTTTAGATTTTAATGTTTAAAACTGTATTGTAATTTTTTGTTGATTTCTGAATTGATGTTCAGAAGAAAATAGTGCAGATCAGTCAGAACTGCTCCATATTTTTGAAGAATTAAGCCGGCAGGGGAACATCATCGCCGGGAATTGTAAAATGGTAATTCCGGAAAAGAAGAAAATGACAGGTTAAAATAAAAAGGGGTTTCTGAATTTTTGCCTCTCTTTTTACTACCTGGTAACTTTTTAAATGATGATATTTTTGAAGGAGTTTATTGTGCGACTGCTGAAAAATTTTTCGGTCGGGAGTTTTTTGAACAGAGGTTTTTAGCGTAGTTGAACTGTTTTGCGAAAATAAATAAATGGCGCCATGTTCAGTGGCAGCCTGGCCGGTTTTGTTGGAAAACTGATCCAATTTTACAGGATTTTTTTCAAAATAATGATCAAAAAAAACGGCTATTCCAATCAAAGCGGCAAAAACTGCCAGCTTTCCAGCCCTTTTTTTTGATATGTTTATCCTGATTTTCACTGCCTTATTTTTAAGCGGAGCAAATATACCGAAATAGTTCAGGATTGCAAAAGCGAAGGTTGTAAATTTGAGGTGTTTCCTGATTTTTTGAAAGTTATGCAACACCTTTTTGTATACGGCTCTCTTCTTTTTCCTGAACTGATTGAAAAATTGACAGGGAAAAATTTCAGTTTTCTGCCCGCGGTTTTGTTTGGGTTTCAACGGTTGGCGGTAAAAGGTTCTGATTATCCGGCCATTGTTCCCGAAGTAAATAAAAAAGTGGACGGAATGCTTGTGTTGGATGTGGACCGGAAATCGATGATGATACTCACTTATTTTGAAGGCGATGAATACCGGAAGGATGATGTTGTGGTGTTTTCAGAAAACAAAAATTTCAATGCAACTGCATTTGTTTGGAATGAGAATTTGAAACTTTTGGAAAAATTTGACTGGGACCTGTTTTCCTTCAGGGAAACCTCTCTGAAAGCATATCTGGAAAGTGTTGTCCCGAAGACTGTAAAAGAATTCAGAAATTTACAAACTTAATTGTAAAACTTTCTTTTTGTAATCGATTACTGCCTTGTGTTTTAGCAGAAAGTCGCCTCCGATGAGGCCGCATATTTCAAGGTTGGTGGCTTTGTAGTACAGTTGATTGATATGTGATAAATCGATAAGCGCAACTTTCAGGTTTTCCACTTTCAAACGCCCCAAATAAAAAGTATTCATGGTTCCGATACGTGTGACGAGTGGTTTTTCGCCAATGCCGGCCGAATGAATTTCTTCGGTGGTTTCTTCCGAAAGAGAATATAATCCCTCCAGATTTTTATCAAATACCGTTTTCGAGGCTCCGGTGTCAATGGCCCATGTACCGCTTGTTCCGTTGCTGAATTTTCCGGTGGCAGTGATATGGAAATTTCCTTCTTCCAGTTCAATAATTTGGAGTGGGATTTTGATTTTCATTCGGCAAAAATAGGGAAAAAAAACGGCTGATTCAGCGAACCAACCGTTTTATATTTCGAGTAGTGTTATTTTACAGAATGTTCATTCCGTCAAGCACTTCCATTACACTTTTTACGGCATTGGCCGAATCGTTGAGCAACTGTTTTTCGTCGGCATTTAAAGCAACTTCAATTACTTCTTCCACACCGTTTTTGCCCAGTTTAACCGGCACGCCTACAAACATGTCGTTTAAGCCATATTCGCCTTCCAGTTTTACACAGCACGGGAAAATACGTTTCTGGTCCATTACAATGGCTTCCACCATTTGAGCTGCTGCCGACCCCGGTGCATACCATGCCGAAGTTCCCATAAGGTTTACCAGCTCACCACCGCCTTTTTTGGTGCGGTCAACAATGGCATTCAGTTTTTCTTCGTCAATCAGTTCGGTAACCGGAATACCGGCTACAGTAGTGTAACGTGGCAGCGGAACCATGGTGTCGCCGTGGCCCCCCATTAATAAAGCCTGAATATCGCGCGGCGAAACATCCAGCGCTTCAGCCAGGAAAGCCCGGTAACGCGCCGTGTCTAAAATTCCGGCCATCCCCATTACTTCGGTTTTTGGCTTTTTAGCTGTGATGTATGAGGCATAAGTCATTACGTCCAACGGGTTGGAAACAATAATGATTTTTGCTTTTGGTGAGTATTTTACCACATTTTCGGTAACGCTTTTTACAATTCCGGCGTTGATTGAAATTAAATCGTCGCGGCTCATCCCCGGTTTTCTTGGTACGCCCGATGTGATTACCACCACTTCCGAACCGGCAGTTTTTGAATAATCGTTGGTTACGCCAAGCAAGCGCGAATCATAGTAATTTATGGGTGCTGTCTGCCATAAATCCAAAGCTTTCCCTTCCGAAATACCTTCTTTAATGTCGAGCAACACCACTTCCTGAACAATATTTTTTTGGGCAACAATTTGTGCGCAGGTTGCACCTACATTACCAGCTCCTACTACTGTTACTTTCATTTTGATAATGAGTTTTTTATGATTAAAACAAGACTATAATATAAACAAAATTTTTAACATCAATTTTGAGAAATGCAAAGATAGTTGATTTTATCAATGTTTAAAACTATTCATAAGGGCGAAATCCGGTTTAACATTTTAGTAAACTCAAAATGAAGCCGGTGATTTTTCAACAGTAACTAATTTAACCAGTAGGTTATTTTTAACACCAAGGCACGGTTTCGCGAATTCCAGTCACCGGGGATGTAATTGTCGGTGTAAACAATAAAAATATCGGAAACGGGCTGGTAGCGCCATTGTAATCTTGTGTTGATGTTCATGTTGTCAATTTGTTCATTGTACTGAACAAAGGTAGACCAATACAGTTTATCGGTGAAAGTGATGTCCATTTTAGGGCCAATCAGCCAGAGTTTTGTGTGTTCAAACGGAGCGCCAAGTTCCATGTCGGTATAATTGATATTCAGTGCAAAATTTATATAGGGTTGGTAACGGTAGCCAAAAACTCCCTGAATATATTGAATATCACCTGTGTAGAATGTTCCTTTGGCGGCTTCAAGCTGAAAATTGAACATGGTTTTTCGGGTCGACTGGTAGTTGATAAAGGCGTTGCCAAAATTGTGTTGGCTCCCGGCCGCAAGTTTGGTGCTGCTTATGTGGGTGGGGTCAAAATCGTTCTGCAGTTCAATAAAAATATCTTTGTACCCTATTTTTAGTTGCGACCGATCCTGAAATTCAAACTGGTAGCTAAACAGGTTTTCATGTTCAATTTTGTCGAACCCGGGGTTGAAATAGTATCTGAAATCAGTTGAAACGCCGTGGCTTACAATTCTTTTATTCGGAACAAAAAGCCAGGTTATTTCGGGGCTGAAAAAGTTGTATCCTTTTCGCTGGATATAACCTACTTCGGCATTGTAGTTTTCGCCAACCGCACGCTGAACAAATTCCAGCTGAAGATTTTTTGTGCTGTAGCCCAAACTTACTCCCTGGGCAAACTGTTTGTCCGGATTTCCGGGCTGGAAAGAACGGTGGTAAAATAATTTCCCGTCCCAGATATTGTCGCTGCTGGCCAGGTTGTAGTCAAAGCCAAAAACGCGGTTGTATAAATCGCTGTTGGCCGGTTTATCCAAATATTCTTTGTTTACAAAGATGAACCCAAAATTGGAACGGGCAAAAACTTTTTTCTGAACCGAAGCCACAGTAAAATTCCT
>JAFGDX010000337.1 GCA_016931875.1 Prolixibacteraceae bacterium | reverse complement strand
GATGCCGATTTTGATCCTCCCTACAAGGAACCCAACGGTGAAGATTGCTACTGGAGCCGCGGAAACGGTTGGGTGGTGGCTGCGCTGGTTCGGGTTTTGGAAACCATTCCGGAAGATGAACCACACCGTGTGCAATACATAAACGATTTCAAAAAAATGATGGAGGCACTGGTGCCGGTTCAGCGGGAAGACGGTTACTGGAATACGAGTTTGCACGATCCAGCCCATTATGGTGGAAAGGAACTGTCAGGAACGGCGCTGTTTGTTTACGGCATGGCTTATGGTGTAAATCATAAAATCCTTCCCCGCGAAAAATACCTGCCCGTTTTGTTAAAAGCCTGGAATGCCATGGCAAAAGAAAGTTTGCACCAGAACGGATTTCTCGGCTATGTGCAGAGTACCGGCAAAGAGCCCAAAGACGGGCAGCCGGTTACCTGCGACAAACAACCCGATTTTGAAGATTACGGGCTGGGCTGTTTTCTTTTAGCCGGAACAGAAGTTTATAAGTTGAAATAGTTTTTAAAAACGTAAACCAATAAAAACCAAAGAGTATGAAACAAATTATGTTTTTAGTCAGCCTTATTTTCCTGTTTGGTCAAATCGTATTTGTCCAGGAATCTCCCATAATAATTGAAACCCAACATACAGCGCTGGTATATAAAACCGATCGCCAAAACCGGCTGGTACAGGTTTATTTGGGCGAAAAACTAAATCTGCCCGCAGAATACAATAAAATGTTCAGCATGAATGAAGCTTACGTACCTTCAGGGATGGATAATTTATTTGAGCCTGCTGTCCGCATGTTGCACAACGACGGAAATCCTTCTCTTTCACTGAAATTTGCTGGCGGTGAAGTTTCGGAAGTGGATAACAATGTTTCGTTAACCCGGATTACACTGAAAGACGATGTTTATCCTGTGGAGGTGACATTGTTTTTTAAAGCATTTCAAAAGGAAGATGTGATTGAAACATGGACCGAAATTCGACACAACGAAAAAGAACCGGTTGTCCTGAGTAATTTTGCGTCTTCGATGTTGCAGTTTGACAAGCGCGATTACTGGCTGACACAGTTTCACGGCGACTGGGCCAAAGAAATGCTGATGCAGGAAAGCCAGCTTACCAGCGGTATAAAAATTATTGACAGCAAACTTGGTACACGTGCCAATAAATTTCAGGCGCCCATGTTTTTCCTCTCCATGAATGATCCTTCAACAGAAACCGAAGGAGAAGTAATTGCCGGAACACTGGCCTGGACGGGGAATTTTCAGTTTAGTTTTGAAATCACTCCAACAAATACACTTCGCGTTATTTCCGGAATAAATCCGTTTGCTTCGGAATATCATTTGAAACCGGGTGAAGTATTTAAAACACCCGGATTTATTTTTACCTATTCATTTAAAGGAAAAGGAGATGCCAGCCGAAACCTCCACAAATGGGCGCAAAAATACCAGGTGTTACATGGTGAAGGTGAAAGACTTACGTTATTGAATAACTGGGAGGCTACCTATTTTGATTTTAATGAAGACCGCCTGGTGGAATTGTTTGACGGAGCCAAAAAACTGGGGGTTGATTTGTTTTTGCTCGACGATGGCTGGTTTGCCAACAAATATCCGCGCAACCATGACCGAGCCGGACTGGGCGACTGGCAGGAAAATAAAGAAAAATTGCCGCACGGAATTGGTTATTTGGTTGAACAGGCCGAAGCAAAGGGAATTAAATTTGGCATCTGGATTGAACCCGAAATGGTAAATCCCAAAAGCGAACTGTATGAAAATCACCCCGAATGGATTTTGAAATTACCCAACCGGCCCGAGCATTATTCGCGTAACCAGCTGGTTCTGGATATGTCGAACCCTGAAGTTCAGAAATTTGTGTTTGATGTGGTTGACCAAATGTTGACCAAACATCCGGAAATTGGTTTTATTAAATGGGACTGCAACCGCGAAATGACCAATGAATATTCGCAATTCCTGGGCGAAAAACAATCACACATTTATATCGATTATGTAAATGGCTTCTACAAAGTAATGGACGATCTCCGTAAAAAATACCCCGACCTGCCCATTATGCTTTGTTCAGGTGGGGGAGGCCGCACCGATTACGGAGCCATGAAATATTTTACTGAATTCTGGCCCAGCGACAACACCGATGCCTACGACCGTATTTTTATTCAATGGGGATATTCATACTTCTTCCCGGCAAACACCATTTGCAATCACATTACTTCAATGGGCGATCAGTCGCTGAAATTCCGCACCGATGTTGCCATGATGGGAAAAATGGGATACGATATCCGTGTGGAAGAATTTAGCGATGAGGAACTGGCATTTAGTCAAAAAGCTTTGCAGGATTATGAGCGGATAAAGGATGTAATTTGGTTTGGAAATATGTACCGCTTAATTTCTCCGTATGAAGAAAGCCGCGCTGCTTTGATGTACGTGAATGAAACCAAAGGAAAAGCGGTTCTATTTTGTTTCGATATTTATGCCTACCGCGAGAATATTACCAGTCAGGTTAAATTACAGGGCCTGGATCCCGATAAAAAATATGAGCTGAAGGAAATCAATGTTCAGCAGGGGAGAAGGCGGATGCCGTTTATGGGACAAAATGAAAACAGCAATGTTTTTACGGGCGATTATTTAATGAAAGTTGGTTTTAACATTCGCGAAGGAAGAGAAGATTTGAGCAGCCACGTATATGAAATTAGTGTGGCCGATTAATTCAAAAATCATATTTTTGGTTAAAAGCTCCGGGGATATTTTACGGAGCTTTTACATTTCCCGCAACCCTTTTTCAATGTATTCCATTTGCCACACTGAGAAAAGGAACTGGTCTTCCGGTACTTTTTCGGGTTCGGTTTGTAACAGTTTTTGCACTTCATTTTTTTGCGTTTCAGTTAGTGCTGCTGGTTTTAACGAATTTTCACTCCGGATAAAATAGGTTTTGTGTTTCAGCGATAATTCCCGGCAGTTTTTATCGGATGAATTGTCGGAAATAACCATTGTTTTGTATGCGATTGAATGAGCATCCAAATTCCGGATAAATCCTTTTTCAGTAATTATCTCATCAGGCGCTGCCAGCGCATTGGTAATCTGTTTTCTGAAACCGGCTTTCTGAAATCGGTTTTTAAAGTAAAAAGAGCAATAGTTAATACCAATGTCAAGGTTTTTTTCACGGGCATAATTCAAAATTTCAAGCGCCGCCAGTTCCGATTCAAGAACAATGGGCTGCTCGGCATGAATGTAAGTATAATTTCGTTTTGAAAGTTTGGGCGCATTGTGTTTGGTTAACCTGAGCTGGTGAAGATTCAGGTTGGTTACACCGGCTTTTATCATGTCGGGCAAAAGCTGTTTTAGTTTTTCCTTCTCTTCGGGAACTGCCGGAATTTCAATCGTTATATTGGGAATAATTCCTTTGGCAAATTGAATTTTACCGAGTTTGAACCCCGTGGCGCCAATATCAAATCGTACTTCGTTTAATCCCGCAGAGGCCAGTTTTTTAAATTTTTGTTCGTCAGCCAAAATACCATTGGTATACATCCACGTATAAATCGACGGGTCGCATTTTTTTCGAACCTGTTTGAGGTACTGTAAAGTGCGGTCGAAAAACAGCAATGGCTCCCCGCCACTAAAACTAACACCCTTAAATTTGAAAAAGTTGATATATTCGGCGTAGGCTTCGGGTGTTTCAAAACTGAGGTTTTGTGTACCGGGTACTTCGTCGGTGAGTTGCGATGTGGGACAGTAAAAACAGTTGGCATTGCATTTACCGGTAATAAACAAACAGCTCCAGCTTCCCATCCCGCAAATCATACATCCCCTCGAAATTTGTTTGTGATAAGGTTTTGTATCTTTAAAAAGCCAGTTTTCTTCCAGATTTTTTAATAAAGATTCCCGTTTTTCACGTGCCTCTGTTGTATTGTAAAATCCGGCCCATTTCAGGTCGGGGTATTCTGAAAAAGTTTCCCGGTTTTTGTTTACCAGGCCATTCAAATAACCATCAAATGCTTCCATAAAAAAAGTATATAAAATGAAACACATGTTGAAATTGCATGGGGTGATGGAAAGAAATGGTATTTTACAGTTCGGAAAAGATATAAAGGAAAATGAGCAAAAACTTCAGGTGAAGAATGCCCGGCTTTGTTTTTTCAAAACGAAAAAAAGCCACTTTGTGAAGTTTGTAATTGCTTTTCATTCCTGTTTTATTTGAAGCATCAAAAGTACAAAAAATAGGACATGCTGCTTTTTTAGCGTCAAAAATCGGGGGAACTTATTCAATTTTTTCTATTTCTACCCAAAACGGGAAAATATTTTTACCGGCCACTGTATAAAATGGAATTAATTCTCCTTGGCTTTCAGGGAGATAAATGTTTTTCATTTCGATAAGATCGGTCTTTTCCCTGTTTGTTTTTTGATGAATAACTGCGTTGGTTTCCAAAATCATTTTACCACCGGCTTCAACCGGTTTTATAAATTTTACGCGGATATTGTAGCTTCCTTCCAAAATTTTGACGTGCCATTTCCCAAATATTTCTTCCTGTGCCCAAATTCCGCGTTCACCATCTGCATCGTTCCGGTTCAATACCACCGGATTTTCATACTCTGTGCCAATAATTGCGTGTGGCGGATGAAGAATATTTTCAGACCGAATCAGTTCGCGGTAAATTTTATCGAGCTCGGATTTTAGTTGCATGGCCATGCTGGTTTGTTCATTTACCAGGTTGGTTTGTTCATTCGGGTCTTTCTGAATGTCAAACAATTCAAAGTTTTGAATATCAGCATTGTAATCAGCATGTCCAACCAGCTTCATATTTGCTTTTTGCACCGAGATATTGTTGTAGAGTTCGAGGTAGCGGCGTGTCCAGTAAAAGAAAAGCGGGCGGTTGGCCCAGGTAACGTTTTGGTTGTTTAGCAACGGCACCAGACTTTTCCCATCAATAATCCTGTCGTTAGGAATTTGTGCCCCGCAAATTTCAGCCAGTGTGGGCAAAATATCGATGTGTGCAGCGGTGGCTTCAATATCTTTGTTTCCATCAAATCTGGTCGGGTATTTCAGGTAAAACGGCACTCTCACACCTCCCCGGTAAACGCTTCCTTTTCTTCCGCGCATGCCGGCAATGTAACGTATTTGCTGCGGGCCGTTGTCGGTCATAAAAATTACCAGGGTGTTGTCTTCAATACCAAGCTCGTCCAGTTTTTTAAATAACCTTCCCAGGTTATCATCAATGTTGGTTACCATTGCATAAACTTTCCGTGCATCTTCCTTGTTTTGTTCGTTCATTTCCACAAACGGACGGCTGGAGTTTTCAAAACCCCGGGCCGGATCAATATCTTTATACATTTGGTAATATTTGCCGGGAACCTGAAGCGGTGTGTGAGGTGCATTAAAAGCCAGGTAGCAGAAAAAAGGTTTCTCCCGTGTTTTTTCAATAAAATGGATGGCTTGTTCCGTAAAAATATCGCTGCAATATCCATTATATTTTTCCTGTATTCCGTTGTGCCAGAGCACCGGATTAAAATAACTGCTGTCGCCCTGAAACCAGGTAGTAAAATCACCAACTTGTCCCATTCCGCCTGAAAGATGAATGACCGACTCGTCAAATCCCTGGTCGTTGGGCCGGCCCGGATAATTGTCGCCTAAATGCCATTTTCCGAAAATTGCGGTTTGATAACCGGCCTTTTTTAATACTTCGGCAATGGTTATCTCGCTGGTGGCCATGGTTGCACCGCCATTGTATGTATCGTGCACACCGGTTCGCAAACTGTATCGTCCGGTCATTAAACTTGAACGGGTGGGGGCACAAACCGGCGACACATAAAACTGGTTCAGACGAATGCTTTCTTTGGCAAACTTATCAATTACAGGTGTTTTAATGTGCGGGTTGCCGTTGATGCCCAGGTCGCCAAATCCCTGGTCGTCTGTAATAATAAGGAGTACATTAGGGTGTTCGTTTTTTTGCGCAGTGCCGCTTGCAAAAAATGCAGCAACAGCAAACAGGGAAAGAATCAGGTTTCTTAGGTTCATAGTTGCGGAAATTATATTCTTTCCACAAATTTATTTTTTTGAATGGAGAATTGATAATAAATGTTGCTAAATCGTTTTTCAGGATTGTCCTGAGTCTGTGTTTGACTCTTCCACCGGGTTTTCTGTTAAAATGGTTTTTTGGTCGGTAAATTTGAACAGCAAATTCAAAAAGGAAGGTACGGTTTTCGATGCAACCGGATTGGGCGAGTTGGTGAGGTAAGCAATCCCGATATTTTCTTCTTCGCAGTAAGCAATTTCGGTTTTATATCCCTGAACATATCCTCCGTGATAAGCTACTTTTCTTCCTTTGTAGCCAATAATTCTCCATCCAATGGCATATTGTTTTGAGTCCACCTTGTCCCAGCGGCTGAGATAAGTTCTGCGCAAAGGCGACTGAACCTGAGGCGTAAAAACAGTTTGAACAATGTAGTTGTCAATTTTGGAGTTGTTCACATTGGTTAAATGAAGGAGAAACTGTGCCATGTCGGAAATACTGGCATTTATTCCGGCTGCCGGGGCAGTGGAATAATATCTGTCATTCAATCTCAGTGTCCTGAAATTACCGTTAGCGCCCGAATGCGGAAATGCTTTGTTGGGGTTGTTTTTAAAAGAGTGAAACCCGGTGGAGGCTGTCTTCATTTCAAAGGGTTCAAACACTTTTTCATGAATAATTTCATCGAACTTCATTTTTGTTTTCAGGGCAGCAATGGTATCATACAAACTAAACATTACGTTCTGATAGCCATATAATTTTCCGGGAGATGCCGAAACGTCAACCAAACACAAGTCGTTCATTATTTTGCCAAGCGGCACCTTTTCTTCCACCATGTTGTCGTAGGCATGGGGAATAAGGCCTGAAGTGTGACTTAACAAATTCCGAACGGTCAGGTGCCTTGTGCTTTCCGTATTTTTTAATCTAAAATCGGGCAGATAATCAACCACCCGGTCATCCAGGCTAATTATATTTTCTTCGTCCAGTATTCCGGCTAAAACACCGGTTATGGTTTTTGAAACAGATGCAAGCCGGAAAATTGTATTTTCATTTATGGAATCTTTCCCTCCGGCTTTTTTCACCCCGTAACATTTCAAAAATGCTACCTGATCCTTGTAGGTTATCACCAGTGCAGAACCAACGGTGCCTGAGTTGATGATTTCCGTACTGATGATGCTGTCGTATTCCCGGATGACACTTTCTATTTCAAGCGGTTCTTTTTTGGGAGCCTCAACAGCAATGGTGTCAACTTCGGGCGAATGTACCTTATCTGCCGAAACGTTTTTTATTCTGAAGGCAACAATAACCACTGCTACAACCACCAGCACAAGTAAATACCTCAATCTCTTCATACCCCAAAATTCTTGTTGCCACCCTTTTTTTAGCAAATCAACGGCTTTTTCAAATGTTTATAATTCAGTTTTTCTGTCTGATTTACTTATCCTTTTTATTTTTTTGTTCGTTTTTTTTTGAAGCATCAGGAATAAAAATTGTAAATCGTCTGCAAAATAAAAATCATATCATAAAAAATGAAAGATTTTCTCTTCTTTTATGATTGTTGTGAATAAAAAATGTGATTTCCTGATTTTTTTCGCTTATTTTTTCCTTTTTTGTTTTTTGAAGCAGTTGCTTTTTTGCTGGTATTTCATATGTTTCTGTATTTATCAGAAAAATTCAGATTATTCAATAAATTTATAGCCCAGACCGTTAATGGTTTGTTTCACCTTTTGAAGATTGATATTGTTTCCGCTAATTTTTACAGTTCCGCTGTTATTGTCGGCTACAACAGCGGCAATTCCCGGAATTTTTTCAAGATTATTTTTTACTGAAGCTTCGCAATGGGAGCAGGTCATTCCGGAAACATTTACAGTAATTCCCTGTGTTTTCTTTATTCTTTCCGATTTTTGGTACCGGATGTAAAAGTAACCGCCTGCTATGGAAGATACGAGAATCAGAGCGCTGATTAGTTGGAGCCAGTATGGCAGCATTTCGTGTTCTGTGTCGTGAATATGAACAATTTGACTTAAAAAGAAATCGGCAGGGAACAGCCAATTGGTAAGTATTCCAAAAAATACAGCTCCGCCAATAATCGTAGCCAGATATACTGTTAATGACTTACGTCCCATTGTTTTTCCAAGAACGGTCATTGTGGCAATGTTGGTTGCCGGGCCTGCCATTAGAAAAACCAGCGCTGCCCCGGGAGAAACTCCCTTCATGAGCAGGACGGCTGCAATAGGAATTGAACCGGTTGCACAAATGTACAAAGGAACGGATGCAGCCAAAATTATCAGTATTTCAATGAGTCCTAATCCCTGGAACAAACTAAAAAAATCGTCGGGTATAACAACTGAAATAAAAGCTGCGGCCAAAAAGCCAATAACCAGCCATTTGGCAATATCTTGTAAAAGTTCAACAAATGCATAATGTGCAGCACGCACAAGCGAGTGTTTTGTATATTTATCTTTTGTTTTTTGGGTGTTGCAGTTGCAGGAATCATTTTCACAGGAATCGTTTGTTTTTTCGCGTGAAACAGTGTCAATTTTAACGTCGGGAAACAGAGACTTTGAAGCCGGTTTATCTTTTACAAGAATGGTGGTGAAAACACCTCCCATTACACCCGTTAGAAAAGCAACCAGCGGGCGAAGTATGGCAAAAGGCCAGCCCAGCATGGAGTAGGTGGCAAAAATAGAATCGATACCGGTTTGTGGTGTTGAAATTAAAAAAGAGTTGGTAGCGCTTTTTGATGCACCGTTTTTAAAAAATGAAATGCCGGCGGGGATCACCCCACATGAACACAGAGGCATTGGAATGCCCAGCAGCGAGGCATTTAACGACGATTTGAAGTTTGACTTTCCAAGGTACCTGTCAATATGTTTTTGTGGAAAGTACACTTTTAACAGCCCGGCAAATATCAGCCCAAGCATCAGCCACGGCGCCATTTCCAGTAGCAAATACCATAATTCATCTAAATAGTTTTCAATATAATCAAGCATGGCTCTCTTTTTTGTTTATAACAAATACAAATCAGGAGTTGTTCCCGGTTAAAACTGTACCCAAAATTTGTTATTCCTGATACAACTTGTTGTACTATTCAAAAAAATAAGGCATTGGATATAAAAATCTCGTCCCATTCAATTGGTTTTGTCCCTTTCTGGTTCTATTTTTTTTATTGTCTCAAAATAACTCAATGTCCAATAATTGGAATAGGTGTCTCTTTTTGGTTCGGTTTGATGGATGGGGTGTTTTTGTAATTTCCTGTATTTCAGTGTTTTGATGGTTTTGGCATTGGAGTTGCAAATGTTTTGGCACATCGACGCTTAAAGATGAACAACAAAAAGAAAT
>JAFGDX010000336.1 GCA_016931875.1 Prolixibacteraceae bacterium | reverse complement strand
GTTAATACTTCAAGGTCACGGGAAATGGTTGACGGAGCTGCTTTTGTTTTTTTATAATCCATTTCTAATTTGTATTTGACTGTTCTTTATAATTCAACATTTCTGCGGTAGTTTCATAAAATTTATCTACCTCTTTTTTGTATTCACTTTCAGGAAATTCATCAACAAAGGTAAAATATTCATCCAATGCGTTCGATAAACGTTCTTCCTGCTTGTCCTGAACACTGTTTATTGCCAGTAAATATTTTGATTTCAACAACATGTACATCAACTCTTCGCGGTACTGGCTGTCCGGATAATCCTTTAAACTGTTTGTTAACGCAACTACAGCTGCTTTGTAATTTCCAAAATCGTAATACAGTTTGGCATTTAAGTATGATTTGTAAACCAGCTTATTTTGCAATTCATCAATCAGGCGGTTTGCTTCATCTACCCTGTCGCTAAACGGATACAGGTTGATATACAACTGCAATGCATCAATGGCTTCCTGTGTTACCGACTGGTCGAGGCGTGGTTTGGGTGAAAGCAAATAGGCACAATACCCTACCATAAATTGAGCTTCTTCAACATATTCACTTGTTGGAAACTCTTTTATCAGGGTTTTGAAGTAGTGTCCGGCCATCAGATAATCTTTTTGTCCAATCATACTTTTGGCGTAATAATAGTAAATCTGGTCGGCACGCGAAGTTCCGCGGTAGATGTTTACCAACTCCTGAAGCAGGGTTCCGGAGCGCACATATTCACCATCTTCGTAGTATTCAATCGCTTTTTTATATTTGAATTCATAATCCGTACTTTTCAGAATTTTGTTGTAGTTCCCACATCCTGCAAAAAGAACGGAAAGCAGAGTTAAAATCAGTATTGTATTTCTTGTTTTCATAAACATGGCGCAAAAATATACTTTTTTTAGATACTTCGAACCAAATACCCGGTTATTTTTAACGTTAACCTGTTAACAAATTTTTTTGTATCGGGTTCATTTTTAGTTTTATACATTCTGTAATATTCCAACAGCCGACGAATTTACAATTCTTAGCATCACTTTCTGTTAAACATTAGTATATTTTAACACATTTGCCAAAATTTTAAAAAAGTTTACATTTGCATCTTAAAACAATCACTAAATTTTATATCGTGGATATATTTGAAAAATTCAGGACAAACAAGGGTGAAATTGGCCAATACATGGATCAAATTCATGGTTATTTTGCATTTCCCAAGCTGGAAGGAGAAATCGGTTCGAAAATGAAATTCAGGGGGAAAGAAGTTCTTACCTGGAGTTTAAATAATTACCTCGGGCTGGGCAACCATCCGGAAGTGCGCAAGGCAGATGCCGATGCGGCGGCTCAATACGGAATGGCTTATCCAATGGGGGCCCGAATGATGTCGGGTCAAACTGTAAAACACGAAGAACTGGAACGTGAATTGGCAGCGTATGTTGGGAAGCCCGATGCATTTTTGTTGAATTACGGCTACCAGGGAATGGTTTCAGTTATCGACAGTATTGCCGGGCGAAACGATGTTATTGTTTACGATTCGGAAGCGCATGCCTGCATTATGGATGGAGTTTTTCTTCACAAGGCAAAAGGAGGCAAAAGTTTTGTTTATCCGCATAACGATATTGAACGCTGCCGGAAAATGCTTGGATTTGCCAAAAACCGCGCCGCAGAATCAGGTGGAGGCATCCTTGTCATTACTGAAGGTGTATTTGGAATGTCGGGCGATCTGGGAAAACTTGATGAGATTGTTGCATTAAAGAAAGAGTTTGATTTCCGCCTTTTGGTTGACGATGCCCATGGTTTTGGCGTAATGGGAAAAACAGGAGCCGGCGCTCCGGAACATTTTGGGGTGCAAGATGGCGTTGATCTTCATTTTGGTACTTTTGCAAAAGCGATGGCCGGTATTGGTGGCTTTATTGCTTGCGCAACCGATATCTGTTACTACCTGAGATATAACATGCGCTCGCAAACCTATGCAAAATCGCTTCCGATGGCAATGACAATTGGTGCTTTAAAACGTTTGGAAATGATACGCACAAGACCCGAACTAAGAGAAAAGCTGTGGACTATTGTCAACGCTCTTCAAACGGGTTTAAAAGAGGCCGGTTTTGATTTGGGAAGAACAAACTCGCCGGTAACTCCGGTTTATATGAAAGGTGGAGAAGCCGAAGCTACCAACCTGGTTTTTGATTTGCGCGAAAATTACGGGGTGTTCTGTTCCATGGTGGTATACCCGGTTATTCCCAAAGGCGAGTTAATTCTGCGGTTAATTCCAACGGCTATGCATTCGCTGGAAGAAGTTGAATATACCTTAAAAGCTTTTAAAGAGGTACGGAAAAAACTGGAGGAAGGCAAATATTCAAAAACAGAATTTGCAACCGTAGCTGTTGATAAATAAAGAGAAGTTAGAAGATATAGCAAGGAGGAGCTTTACCGGCTCCTCTTTTTTTTAAAAGAAAAGCAGGACGATTTGCCCTGCCTTTTTTCTAAAACTTATCTCAACTCAATTTTCTTATCCGTTTTTTTCAGAAAGATATCTTTCCGCATCCATGGCAGCCATGCATCCGGAACCGGCTGCTGTTACCGCCTGCCGGTAATGCGAGTCCTGAACATCGCCACAGGCAAAAACGCCCGGCACTTTGGTTTTCGATGTTCCCGGAATGGTGTTGATGTATCCCACACTGTCGGTATCCAAATATTCTTTAAAAATATCGGAATTGGGTTTATGACCGATGGCAAGGAAAAATCCGTCGATTTTTATATCTACTTCTTCTTCTCCCTCTTCACCTGAATTTTTCACCAGTTTGGCACCTTCCACCACACCGTCTCCATACAGCCCTTTGGTTTGATGTTTCCAGAGAATTTCAATATTGGGTACTTTTTTCACTCTGTCGGCCATTACCCGCGATGCCCTCAGAACATCTCTTCGTACAATCAGATATACTTTGTTACAAAGTCCGGCCAAATACATGGCTTCTTCAGCCGCAGTGTCTCCACCACCAACTACAGCCACATCCTTGCCTCGGTAAAAAAAGCCGTCACAGGTTGCGCAGGCCGAAACACCTCCCCCTGCGTATTTTTTCTCGTCTTCCAATCCCAGGTATTTTGCTGTGGCACCGGTGGCAATAATTACCGTTTCGGCTTCAATTAATTTACTGTCATCAATCCATACTTTATGAATATCACCTGAGAAATCGACTGCTGTTGCCATTCCCCAGCGCACATCAGTACCAAAACGCTGTGCCTGTTTTTTAAAATCTTCCATCATTACAGGGCCGGTTACACCTTCCGGGTACCCGGGGTAGTTTTCAACTTCCGTAGTTGTAGTAAGCTGGCCGCCGGGTTGTAACCCTTCGTACATAACCGGATTCAGATTGGCGCGTGCAGCGTAAATAGCAGCCGTGTAACCAGCAGGACCTGAGCCAATTATCAAACATCTGACACGTTCTGCTTTTTCAGAAGGTGTTTTTTTCGATTCTTCGTTTTCGTTAATATCAAGCGATTTAAACATATCTTTAATTTTTTGTCGAACAAAAGTACAAAACATCTTTATTTCACAGCAACAAGTTTAATCGATAATTATGAAGATATGATAGACAAATTCGATTTAAATTCAATTAATTTGAACCGGAATGAAAAAAAGTTTTGCAAATAACGAATCAACGACTATTTTTGCAGCACAAAATCGGGATGTGGCGCAGCCTGGTAGCGCACTCGTCTGGGGGGCGAGGGGTCGCAAGTTCAAATCTTGTCATCCCGACAAATTGTTATTCAAGGAGTTAGATATATTTTTAACTCCTTTTTTATTTCCCTTGGGTACAACATAGGTACAACAAAATCAACTATTACATATTACCACATACTAATATATATTAGACCGGGAAAATATGTTATTAAACATTCTGAAGTCTAATGCAGTCCAAACAGAGACAAATGCTGCCACAACAACAGCTTTCCCTTGTTTTCATATGCCTGATTTGGTAATTTTAGTTTTCTGATTTTCAATGCTGTTGAAAACAGAAAATAAATCCAGTTTTTACTCAAAAAAAGTTGTTGAAGATGGAAATTATTATTCAGAAAACAGGAAAGTTGTTGTACCTGCTCGGCCGAAAAGGGAAACGAATATTTAATACAAAAGTTTTAAGAAATCATACTTCCGTGATTCTGTTTATCATGCTGGTTTGCTTAATAACTTTTTTAACCATGTTTTGGGCATGGGGATATCCGGTTTTCAAAATCATTGTATATACGTCGACTGCGATGATGATACTATTTATCGTTTTAATTGTCGTTGGTTCCTGGCATGAAGCCAAACGTCTTCACCTAAACGAGCTTGTATCCTGTTTTCATTTTAAACGCAGTAACATCAATGGAATTCATTTACCGGATTTAGGTTTTTCTGATT
>JAFGDX010000335.1 GCA_016931875.1 Prolixibacteraceae bacterium | reverse complement strand
AAGTATTTGGAATATAAGAAAACACGGTATTATCAAAATCGTAGTTTACTGTCTTCAAAATTATTGAGCTCAAAAGCCGTCCCAATTGTTTACGTTCCTGGTAAATATCCTTATCGCTGCCTCTTGAAAAATAAATTCGTTCAAAAGAACACGATTTTCGTTTATGGGGAACACGGATCATTTCTTTGCTAATCCAGCCGTCCTTTTTAATTATCAGTGCTTCGCCGGGGCCAATTTCATTTACCTCGCGGGCATGAACATCCATAACCGTTTGGATAACCGGGCGCTCGGAGGCCACCACCGCAATTTCTTCATCAAAATAATAATAAGCCGGGCGGATACCCCATGGATCGCGAACCACAAATGCATCGCCATGACCTATTAAACCGGCAATGGCATACCCGCCGTCCCAGTCTTTTGTTGCCCTTTCCAGAATATTCTGAATATCGAGGTTTTTCTCAATTAACGGAGAAATTTCATTGTTTCTGTATCCCTCGTTTTTATACCTTCGGAACAGCAGCTGGTTTTCCTCATCGAGAAAATGGCCTACTTTTTCCAGCGCCGTAACCGTATCGGTATATGCTTTTGGATGCTGCCCCAAATCGATAAGTACTTTAAAAAGCTCGTCGGTATTGGTAAGATTAAAGTTGCCGGCCAAAACCAGGTTTCTCGATTTCCAGTTGTTCTGTCGCATTACCGGGTGAACAAAATCGATGCTGTTTTTTCCAAACGTTCCGTACCGGAGATGTCCGAGATACAATTCGCCTGCAAAGGGAAAATTTTCGCACGCCCATTTGGTATCATCTGTATCTATCTGGTGTCTTCTTGCTTTTTTTAGTGGTTTGTTTACTTTGTCGAAGATATCTTTTATCGGATTTTGCTCGACTGAACGAACCCGGTTGATATAAGCGCTTCCGGGGTCAAGGTTATTTTTCACACAAACCAGTCCGGCTCCGTCCTGTCCGCGGTTGTGTTGTTTTTCCATTAAAAGATATAACTTGTTCAGACCGTATTTCCAGGTTCCGTATTTTTCATGGTAGTAGGATAATGGTTTTAACAGCCGGATTAAAGCTATTCCACACTCGTGCTTAATTTGCTCGCTCATAATCTATTGGTTTCAACACCGGAAAATTAATTTTGTCTTTCACCACAAAAGCAGCCCGATAATCATTTTTTATTTCTTCGTACAGCTTCCATGCTTCACTTTTTGTTCTGAAATCGCCAACCCGAACCCTGAAATTGGGTGCTACGAATAAAACATGCACATTGTATTCAGGGTATTTCGACAAAAATTCTACTTTTTTTTCCAAAGCATTTTCTTTGGCATTTAAAGCAGAACTAAAAAATATTTCTACCCTGTAACCATCTATTCCGTTTCTGTTTTTATTGTTTTCAATATGCCAGTTCAGCATTTTATCGAGACGGGTGTCGCGCTCAATTTGTAAACCTTGCAAAATATGCGGGGTTTCAATTTCGGGCTGTACTTCTTCCGGGGGAGTTTCAGTTTCCTGTGCCAGCAACATCTGAACAAAAAACAACATCAGAATGGATAGAAAAAGTCGTCTCATATTCTCCTTTCTTGAGTGTGCAAATATAATTCAAAAACCATTAATACAATAACGGATTTTTCCCCTGCACATTGCTTCGCGGTTTATTCCTTTACCGGTATCGCAGAACAGGCTTTATTTTTCATGTTGATAAAAAATTAATCGCTGCTCATCGCCTCTTCCAGTTCGGGGGTAATTTCGAGGTTATGATATACATTTTGCACATCGTCATCGTCCTCCAGTTTTTCCACCAATCGCATAACTTTCAGGGCATCGCCAACTTCGAGCGCAGTGGTATTGTTCGGAATCCGCTGAAGTTCCTGGCTTTCTGATTCGATGCCCAAATCTTCCAGTTTTTTTGATACGCTGCCAAAATCTTCGAGTGCGGTAGTTATCATTATTAAATTATTATTTTCTTCCAGCTCCTCTGCACCGGCATCAATTATTTCCAGTTCAAATTCCTCCAAATCAATAGCACCGGTATTATTGATAACAAAAACCCCTTTTCTGTCGAACAAAAAACCAAGCGAACCATTTGTGCCGAGGTTTCCGCCATGTTTTGAAAATGCAGAACGTACGCTTGCCACAGTGCGGTTGTTGTTATCGGTAAGACATTCAACAAAAATGGCAATCCCTCCCGGGCCATAACCTTCAAAAGTAACTTCCTCAAAATCAGAAGCATCTTTGTCTGCTTTGTTTATTGCCCGGTCAATTACATCTTTCGACATATTTTGGCCCTTCGCATTTTGTACAGCCAAACGCAAACGGGAGTTGGCTTCCACATCAGCCCCGCCAAGTTTGGCAGCTACTGTAATTTCTTTTGAAAGTTTGGAAAAGATTTTTGAACGTTTGGCATCGGCAGCACCTTTTTTATGTTTTATGGTTGACCATTTGCTGTGACCTGACATTTTCTTCGTTTTATGGTTATTCCCATAAAAATACAACAATCAAATGGCCCGGAAAAACCAAACAGAGATTAATATTCAGTTCCGCAAAATGAATTGTTTAATCCTTTTGCCTGCAAACAGTATAATTGCTATAAAAGGGAAATAACGGCCCGGATAAAATTTACCAGCCCAGAAAAAGGATGCTGATTCCCAAAAAAGCAATAATTAATCCGGCTGCAATGTGGATATATTCGCCTTTGTCTTTCATATTCAAAAACTTTGACCCGTTGTATCCCAGATAAACAATAACCATCATGGTAACAATGGTGGCAATACTAAAAATGAGGGCAACAGTTGCCACCCCAATTGCACTGTGTTCGGCCGCGGGAAAAATAAGCATGGGAATCAGTACTTCACAGGGTCCAAAAACAAATATGAGGAATAGCATCCAAAGTGTCAGGTTCGACTTTTCCTTTTTATCCATATCTTTTTCATCGTCAGCCAAATGATGGAGTTT
>JAFGDX010000334.1 GCA_016931875.1 Prolixibacteraceae bacterium | reverse complement strand
GATTATAAAAAATGTAATTATTCTAATGTTTCCATGTTTTCCATACCTTTTTTTAGAAAGAATACTAAACCAAGGCTCTGTTAACGTTATGATAAATTAAATTCCTGGAATAAAAGTTCCTCAAAACGGGTTACATTTTGCGGTATTTTGAAGGAGAAGTTTTAAATTCTTTTTTGAATTGAATGCTAAAATATTTTGGGTCGTTAAAACCAACTTTGTATGCCACTTCCGACACATTTAACTGTCCTTTTGTTAACAGCTGTGCTGCTCTTTTAAGTCGCAGAATTCGCATAAATTCCAGTGGTGTGCTTCCGGTTAATGCAACCAGCTTGTTATACAGTTGCATTCGGCTAAGCCCCATTTGCCCGCTGAATTCGGCCACGGTAAAACCAGGATTTCCCATTTGTTTTTCCATTATATCAAGGGCCCTGGTCATAAACTGTTCGTCGAGCGATGTAATGCTGATGTCTTTGGGTTCAATCTCAATTTTTGTTCTGAACACCTCTCTGATGTTCAGTTTAAGCTGAATAAGATTTTTAATTTTGGTTTTCAGAATATCTAAATTAAATGGTTTGATGATATAATCGTCGGCTCCTGTTTTCAGACCTTCCAACTTATGCTGTTCTGAAGTTTTTGCCGTCAGAAAAATAAACGGTATATGGCTGGTAATTTTATCGCTTTTTACTTTTCTGCAAAGTTCAATACCATCCATTTCGGGCATCATAATATCACTCAGAATTAAATCAGGCAATGTATTTTCTATCTGAATTAAAGCGTGGTTGCCATTCTCTGCTTCCAAAATTTCATACTGTTGTTCAAGGTTTTCCTTCAGGTAGCTTCTTAAATTCTGATTATCTTCAACAATAAAAACAATGGGTTTTCGATTTAATTTTTCCGGTTCTCTGCTATTGTTGGTCTTTTTGCTGAGCGCATTAAATCTGGTTTCTTTGGTTTTCCCAATAAAAATATTGTTTGCAATTCCTGGGTTTTCTGGCACAGGCAGCCGGACAGAAAAACACGTTCCAATGTTGGGGGCGCTGTCAACCGATATTGTTCCGCCGTGCAGACTTACATATTCCTTTGTCAGCGCCAGTCCGATTCCTGAACCAACAGAGCCTGAAAAGCTGTGGTTGTCGCCCTGGTAGAACCGGTTAAAAATTTTGGTGAGATTATCCGGAGGAATGCCAACCCCATTATCTTTTACCTTTATCAGAAGGAATGATTTTTTCTGATTCTCATGTTCCGTTTGCATTGCTTCTTCCAACCCTATCTGAACGATTACCACGCCCCCAACCTGCGTGTATTTAAATGCATTTGAAAGCAGGTTGTACAGAATTCTTTCCAGTTTGTCTTTGTCAAACATCATATTCAACTCGCGGAGGTTGGTAAAAAAACGTAACTCAATATTTTTATTTTCACTTAAATCGTTGAATGAGGCAATTACACCGGTAATAAATTCAATAATATTCCCTCGTGAAGGATTAAATGAAAGACCCTGATCTTCCATTTTTCTGAAATCGAGCAATTGGTTGATAAGGGATAAGAGTTTTTTCGAATTTTGATAAATGTGCTGAAGATGTTTTTCTTCGGGCAGGTTTTTAAACCGGGGCAACAGTTTCTCGGCCGGCGACAGGATCAAGGTTAACGGTGTTCTGAATTCGTGTGAAATATTGGTAAAGAATTTTAGTTTCATCAGGTCGAGTTCGTGTATTCGTCTGGCTTCTTTGCGTTCCAGTTCCAACTCAACTTTTAATCGTTCGCGGTTCAGAATCATATATCTTAAACTCAGCAAAAGAAGCAAAAACAAAACAACATAACCCAGCATGGCGTACCATGTTTTCCAAAACGGGGGTAAAATTTTAATCCGTATCGAAATTCCCTCTTCATTCCAGGTACCATCGGCATTCGAACCTTTAAGATGAAAGATATAATCGCCGTTGTTCAGGTTGGTAAAGGTGGCAAAATTAGTAGTTCCGTCGGTTTCAAACCAGTGTTCGTCAAATCCTTCAAGTTGATAGCGATATTTGTTTTTTTCGGGAGAAAGATAGGTAAGCGCCGCAAATTCAATAGAAAATAAATTCTCGGAATATTTCAGAACAATTTCGTGGGTATGGTTAATCGGTTTTTCCAGAATTACCCTGTTCCCAAAAACCTGTCCGGGCGAAATGACCGAATTAAAAATACGAAGATTGGTAAAAACCAGCCGGGGGATGGTGCGATCGGCTTTAATTTGATTTGGATAAAATATATTAAAGCCGTTTACTCCTGCAAAAAGCATTTCGCCTGAACGGGTTTTTAACGACGCTGTTTCAGAAAATTCCCTGCCTTGCAATCCGTCAGTTTCATCAAAATGCATTAAATGGTAAGTAAACGAAGTGTCGTTTAAAAAGTTTGTAAAACTTATTTTTGTGATTCCGCTTGAACTGCTCACCCACAGGTTCCCCTGGTTGTCTTCCAGTACCCGTTTTGTTGCATTGGAGAGCATTCCTGAATCTTTGTTGATAGCCAGGGCAGAATGAGTTTCCGGATCAAATTTTATCAGTCCGTTACTTGTGCATAACCAGTTCCAGCCCCTGCTGTCGTGAAAACACGAGACGACCGAACCAAAATCGTTGGCTCCTGTTTTCCCGGCTTTATTAATAAAAATTTCAAAGTCCTGTGTAAATGTATTGTAGATGGCAAGTCCGTCGGTGGTACAAATCCACAGTTTCTTTTTATTATCCAGCGAAATATAGTTTATATAATCTCCCAAAAGAGCTGAATTTTCTTTGGTGTACCGGGTAAATGTTTCGTTTTCCGGATTAAACATATTTAATCCGCCGCCCAATGTTCCAATCCACAAATTATGGTTGCCGTCTTCGGTGATGCTCCAAATCCGGTCGTCTGAAATGCTGGAAGAATCATTTACATTGTGTTTGTATACGGTAAATTTTTTGGTTACCGGATTGTATTTGTTTACTCCGCCAAAATAGGTCCCAATCCAGATGTTTTTCCCGTGATCTTCAAAAAGAGCAACAATTATATCGCTGCTTAGCCCGCCCACGCCGGTGTTTGCCATGGTAATCTCCTTGAATTTACCGGTTTCCCTGTTGTAAATATTAATGCCTCCGCCGTTGGTTCCGATCCAGATGTTCCCCTGGTGGTCTTCAATAAAACAGTTGATATCGTCTGAGCTCAGTGTGTTGTTTTTATCGGACTGGCTTTGGATTAAAGTAAATTTTTTCAGACTCTGTTTGTAGAAGTCGAGGCCTTTTTTATAGGTGCCGAGCCACACAATATTGTCTTTATCAATAAGCAAACAGAATATTCCATTGGATGAAATGCT
>JAFGDX010000333.1 GCA_016931875.1 Prolixibacteraceae bacterium | reverse complement strand
CTTATTCCGCAGCAGAGCTGCGGGCTATTATACCCTCCGATTTCATCGGGATTGTTCGACTAACAAATTTCAGTTCGCTCACTCCTGAAATCTTAGTCTCACGAATAAATTAAAACCAGCAAATTTTTCATTGAAAAAACAACGGAAACAGGCGCCGAAAAAATTCTGAGCAATGTTTTGAACACCCGGAAAACCTTTGTTTTTATTCAAACAGAAAAAAGTTATTTTTATGGCTTTAAAATCCTAAATCAAATAAAATAGCAATTATGAAAAACCTTACTGCAGTTGTACTTTTTATTTTTCTGAGTATCCTGGGTTCAAACCAAAAAATACTGGCCCAGAGTGATTTTTCAAATCCAGCCATCAGTGTTGGCGTGGTGGTTGAAGACCTTGAAAAGTCGATCGATTTTTATACACAGGTAATTGGAATGACCAAAACCGGAGAGTTTTCGGTTCCGGTTGAAAAATGCAAGGAACTGGGGTTAACCGACAGTTACCAACTGGATGTAACCATTTTAAAACTGGAAAACAGCGACCGGGCCAGCGAATGGAAACTGATGAGCCTGGGAACCAAAGCCAAACATCCAAAACAAAAATACATGAGCGACGATACCGGTATGCAATACATTACCATTTTTGTAAACCATCTTCTTCCGGTAATAAAAAGAGCGGAAAACCATGGCATTAAAATTCTCAGCGGAAAACCCTCCACTCTCGACGACGGAAGAAAATTTATCCTGGTACAGGATCCTGACGGCACTTTTATTGAAATCATCGGGCCTGAATAGCTTACTTTCTAAATAACATTTTCTTAAAACACCTTTACTTTTGATATTCATTCTGTTAAAGGTGTTTTTTATTTGGATTCAAATGAAAAGGTTAAAAAAAATGAGTTTGTAAGCAGTTTCGGACTAATTTTGAATCGATTCAACAGGATAAAACGAGTTATGGGAAAAGCAAAAAGAAAAGTTGAAATGGCTTACAGAACACTTTCTCTGAAGGAGGAGATTTTCAACAGTATTACTCACGGCATTGGAACCTTGCTTAGCATTGCTGCATTGGTTGTGCTGGTGGCATTTGCTGTAATAAAAGGGAATGTGTGGCATGTGGTAAGTTTTTCCATTTTTGGAAGCACGCTGGTACTCCTTTATCTTTCGTCAACGTTATACCACAGTTTTTCCAGAGCAAAAATTAAAAATCTTTTTGCCCGGTTTGATCATGCCGCTATTTTTCTTCTGATTGCCGGAACTTATACTCCTTTTGTTCTAACCACAATTCGGGGGCCGCTGGGCTGGACATTGTTTGGCATTATCTGGGGGCTGGCCATTACCGGGGTGGTTATCCGTTCCATTTATCTTACCCAATTCCGGAAACTGATGGTATTTATTTACCTGGCCATGGGCTGGATGTTTTTGATTGCCATTGTGCCCATTGTAAAAAATCTGCCAGCCAGCAGCATTACGTTTCTGTTTGCCGGTGCCGGCTGTTATTCACTTGGTGTACTATTTTATGCCTGGCGAAATTTAAAATACGGTCACGGAATATGGCACCTGTTTGTTTTAGCCGGAAGTGCAATGCATTTTTTCTCCGTGCTTTACAGTTTGAATTAATGTAAGTTTTCAAATTTCTGATAAGCAGCTTCCCAGTCGAGTTTTGGCGAGGGAGAATATTCCACCACTTCGAATGAACGGGAAACAATATCCCTTATTTCAGCCAGCGAATTTACGGCTCCCATTGCTTTCGCCTGTATCATAATATTACCGATTGCAGTTGCTTCTGTGGGTCCGGCAAAAACCGGAATTCCAAGGGCATCGGCGGTGAGTTGGTTTAACATTTTATTGTTTGCCCCACCCCCGATTATGTGCAGTTTTTCAATCTTTTTCCCGGTTACCGACTCCACCTGTTTTATGGTGAATTTATACTTCAAAACCAGGCTGTCGTATATACAACGGGCAATTTCGCCTTTGGTTTGAGGAACAAACTGGCCGGTTTTTTTGCAGTAATCCTGAATTGCGCCTGGCATATTTCCCGGATTTAAAAACCCCGGATCATCAGGATTAATAAAACACCTGAAACTTTGTGCCCCGTTGCTCAAATCCACAATTTCCTGCCATCCGAGTTCTTTTTCCTCATCCCAAATCCGTTTGCATTCCTGAATGAGCCACATCCCCATGATATTTTTCAGAAAACGCGTTGTTCCTTCCACACCGCCCTCGTTGGTAAAATTCATTTCCAGGGTTTTCTCCGAAACCAGTGGTTCCGGGCTTTCAATTCCCAGCAACGACCAGGTTCCCGAACTCAAATAAGCCCAATTTTCTCCTTTTGCAGGGACCGAAACTACTGCCGATGCAGTATCGTGAGAGGCTACCGCAATACAAGGAATTTCGCGGCAGCCGGTTTCAGCCTGTATTTCAGGTAACAGTTTGCCAATCTCCGTTCCGGGCTGAACAATTTCTCCCATTAATTTTATCGGGATTGCGGCAGCTTTAAAAAGCCGGGGTTCCCATTCCGCTTTCCCGGGTGTTAATAATTGCGATGTGCTGGCAATGGTGTATTCAATTTTCTTTTCCCCGGTAAACAAATAGTTCAAAAAATCGGGTGTAAACAATAAATTTTCGGCAATGCTTAATCCTGAATATTTGGTTTGCACTGAAGAAAAAAGCTGAAACAACGAATTAAACTGCAAAAACTGAATCCCGGAAAGCAAATAGGTTTCTTTTGGGGGCATCAGCTTAAAAAACTCTTCCATTGACTTGTCGGTACGATGATCGCGGTAGGCAAAAGGCAGACCAACCGCGTGGCCTTCCTTATTCAACAAGGCATAGTCAACTCCCCAGGTATCTGTTCCAATGGAGCCCGGCTGGATATTAAAATCAGCAATGCATTTTTTTAACCCCGTTTTCAGTTCATCAAACAAACTGAAAATATTCCAGTACCAGGTGCCGTGAATATGCAGCATTTGATTTTTAAAACGGTGCACTTCAACCAGATTTAATTTTTTGTTTTCCAGAATTCCAAGAATAGCCCGGCCACTCGATGCTCCAAGGTCAAATGCCAGAAAGTATTGTTTGCTCATTATTATTGGTTTATTTTTCAGATTTCAAATTAACAGATTTTTACAAAGTCTGGTATCCTGTTCCAACCTGAAAGGTAAATCTTTCTGTTTTAAGGTATTTTAATTTAAACATTAATCCCTTAAATTTGTAAAAGAGAAAGATAAAAAAATGAGGAATTCCTCAAATAACTAATCCCAAAAATTAAAAATAAATTATGAAAACTGTTACAAAAATTACGTTGCTTTTTTTCTTTTCAGTTTTAATCCTTCAGCCTGCACAAGGGCAAAATATCCTTAAACGCCTAAAAGACAAAGCACAGGAAAAAATAGAAGAAAAAGTGGAGGACAGGGCTGAGAAAAAAATGGATGAGAAAATTGATGAAAGCCTTGATAAATTAGAAGAATCGCTGGAAGACAACACGACAGAAGAAGGAAGTTCCGGTGAATCTGCCGCCAACCGTGAGGAACGAATGCAAAACCGGATGCAAGGACTGCTGAAAGGAATGGGAATGTCGGGAGAACCGGTTCCTGTTGCCGACAATTATGATTTTGATTATAAAATCCAAATGCATATCGAGTCGTATGATAAAAAAGGAAAGCAGGAAAGTACCGGCGAATTTATAACCCACCTGAACCCGGAAAACAAATCGATGGCCTACGAGTTTGTTTCGGGCGATATGGCCAAAGACGGACAGGGAATGTTTATTATTGACGCAGAAAATGGCGCGATGATTATTCTGAGCGAAGAGAAAGGAGAAAAAACCGGCATTGTTTACGGAATTGGCTCGTTTATGCAAACCATTGGCGAAACCTATGTTGAAGAAGAACTGGAAGACACACCCGAAACCTACCTTGCCAATCCAAACGTAAAAAAAACCGGGAGAACAAAAACCATTGCCGGGTATAAATGTGAAGAGTTTGTGTATTCAGATGAAGAATCGGAATCAAACATCTGGATTACCAAAGATTTGAAAATGAATACACAGGATTTTTTCAGCACCCTTTTTAAAACCAATTTATATTCTCACGGAATAGGCTGGGGTTATATGATGGAAGCTACCACAACCAGCAAAAATTCAGGCGAAAAAACCATCATGCAGGTAACCGATGTGGACGATAACTCCAATGTAAAGTTTTCGTTGAACGATTTTCAGATAACCAACCTGGGCTCGTTTACCATGCCTGCTGCTGAAGAAGAATAAATAAAAATTGCACGCAAGAAAAAGGCAGTTTCATATTTAAAACTGCCTTTTTTTTCTAAAAACCCGTTCAGTCCGTCACAGTTTCACCAAATTGTGAAACAGAATTAACCCAGCTCTTTCAAAAACGCGGCGCTGGGAGCAAAAGTTTCCGGAGCCATTTCAACCAAATAATTTTTTACACCTCCTGT
>JAFGDX010000332.1 GCA_016931875.1 Prolixibacteraceae bacterium | reverse complement strand
GAACTTTCGGTAGAGTTTAAAGCTTCATACGGATTTTCTGACAGGGCAATTAAACCCTATGAAACCCTGAGTGCCGCCGATTTTATTGAAGCTTCATTTCAGGGCTACAAAAACAATTTGATTTACACCGGCGGGGTTCATCCTGATTTGGCCGGGCAAATGGCCATAGAAGCAATGAAAGGGGGTACCGGAATTTTTGGGGCCAACGAAATGTACAATCCTTACGATATGCCTGTTTCAGAATTGATTGATCCTGCAACCGGGCAGGTAAATCCTTCGGCCAATCTTTTGTATGAATCGGATTGGATGAAAGAAATTACCAACGACAACGCAACACGTCAGGAATATCAGTTGTATTTGAACGGCGGCTCCGACCATTCAAAAATTTTTGCTTCGGTTGCCTATCTGAAAGATGAAGGTTTATTAAAAACCACTGATTTTGAAAGAATTTCAGGAAGGATTGGAGCAGAACTTGAACCAAAAGAGTGGTTTCATTATGGGGGGAATGTAAATTTTTCGAAAACAGAAACAAATTACCTGGGCTCTGAAAATACAACCGCCAATTCCAATGTTTGGTACTCTGCACAGTTTATGGCTCCGATTTATCCGGTTTACCTGCAGGATGAACAGGGAAACCCGGTTCTTTCCGAATTGGGAGAAAAGCAATTTGACTATGGCAAAACACGGCCGGCAGGAGCAAATCCAAACTGGAACCCGGTAGCAACCTTGTTTGAGGATGCATATGAAACCACCGCCGATAATTTATCAGGAAGGTTTCATGTTAACTTTTTGGGAAGCGGAATAAACAGCTCGCTGAAAGGATTATCATTAACAGCCAATGTGGGTTTTGATTATATAAATACTAACGAAACTACGTACTGGAACCCCGACTTTGGAAATGCATCATCGGTTGGCGGATTGCTTAATTTGTTGAACACACGCAATCTTTCATACACGGTGAACGAACTTTTACGATACGAGAAAGATTTTGGAAAACACAGTGTTAATTTCCTTGCCGGACATGAGTTTTACAAACTGGTGATTAACGAACTGGAAGGTGAAAAAACTGGTTTTCCATATTCCGGAATCAAACAACTGGCACCGGGCTCGACCATTTCGCTGCTTACTTCGTTTGAAGACAACTACGCGATTGAATCATTCCTGAGCAACTTAACCTATGATTTTGCCGACAAGTATTACCTGTCAGCAAGTTTCAGAACCGATGGTTCTTCGCGTTTTCACAAAGATTTCCGCTGGGGGCAATTCTGGTCGGTTGGCGGCTCATGGAGAGTGAGCGAAGAAAGTTTTATGAAGGGCCTCTCTTTTATTGACAACCTGAAACTGAAAGCCAGTTACGGAAAACAGGGAAACGACAAAATTGGGACCTATTACGGATGGCAGTCGCTTTACAATCTCGACTGGGCAAATGCCAATTTAAACGGAGCCTTGCTTTCATCTCTGGAAAATACCTCTATAAAATGGGAAGAAAACAACAATTTTAATGTGGGTATTGAAGGAATTTTTTGGAATAGTTTTGAATTTGGATTGGAATATTATCAGCGGCGAACGGTGGACATGTTGATGGAAAAACCCATGGCAACCTCGCTTGGATTTGACAGTTACTGGGCGAATGTGGGCGAGATGCTCAATTCTGGTCTCGAGTTCAACTCAAAAGTGAGTGTTATTAATTCCAATAATTTCAACTGGAGTGCCAATGTAAATCTGACTACATTAAAGAACGAAATTGTGGCTCTTGATGGCGAAACTGATCAAATTGTGGATGGAACTCTTATTCAACGTGTAGGGAAAGAAATTAATTCCTATTATCTGACACAGTCGGCCGGAGTTGATATTACCACAGGCGCGCAGTTATACTGGGTTTACGATACGGATGAAAACGGGAATCCGGGGGAACCATACATTTCCGACGATTACCAAAAAGCATCGCAAAGCAAAAAAATATCAGGCAGCCGGATTCCCGATTTTTACGGGGCATTTGGCAGTAATTTTATCGTTTACAAAAGTTTTGATTTGTCATTTATGACCACTTTTTCAGTGGGTGGCGAAATCAGAGACGGAGTTTACATCGGATTGCTAAATCCAACCTATATCGGAACAAATTATGCAGCCAACATCAAAAGAGCCTGGAGAAAACCCGGAGATGTGACGGATATTCCGCGAATACAAAACGGAACAGGGTTCTCACGCCCGTTTACCGACGCCCAACTTGTTGATGCTTCTTACTTTGCCATCAAAAACATTACGTTTGGTTATACGGTGCCCCAAAATGTTCTCCGGGCAGTTGGGGTTGAAAGCCTGAGGGCTTACATTTCTCTCGACAATGTTGCTCTTTTCTCGCATCTGGATGGAATGAATCCGCAACACAATTTTAGCGGGTCAACTGATTTTTCATACACTCCTGTTAGAACAAGTTTGCTGGGAATTGAATTAAAATTTTAAAACAATTACATCATGAAAATATATCAAATCCTGTTATTATTGATTTTTTCTGTAGCGGCTTTCTCGTGCCAGGACGAGTTGGATACCAATCCTACAGACAGCACATCCGGTGATGTTTTATTCACGGATGTTGAAAAAGCAAATGTGGCGCTAAACGGAATTTACCGCGCCATGTACGTGGCCGACGAATGGTCGGCAGGTTGGGCTGACGAAGAGTTCGGAACCATGGCATTTACTCTTACTTACGACCTGATGGGCGAAGATATGGTTCAGAATGAAGGAGGAAGTGGTTGGTTCTGGTACGATTATGTGTACAATGTTAAATCGGATTATACACATAAAGATGGCCGCCCGTATTCGGTCTGGTTTTTCTATTATACAATAATTTCAAATGCCAACGCCATTATTGCATCGCAGGAAGGTATGACCGGCGCTCCCTCCGAAATAAACAGCCTTATTGGCCAGGCCTATGCTTTGCGTGCGTATTCCTACTTTAATCTTATCCGGTTTTACCAGCAAACCTATGTTGGAAACCAAGAGGCTCCCGGGATACCGATTTATACTGAACCTACCACAAATGCTTCGGAAGGAAAACCGCGAGGAACGGTGGCCGATGTTTATACGCAAATAGATGCCGATATTGAACAGGCCTTGCAACTGCTGGATCCTGATGTTGCTGCACCCCGAAACCATCCTTCTCATATCGATTATTATGTAGCCAACGGAATAAAAGCCAACATTGCACTCGAAAAAAATGACTGGGCCACTGCAGAAGCCGCTGCCGAAACCGCGATGAGCGGCGGTACCGAGATGCTTACAAGGAGTGAACTGGATAAAGGATTTGCGTTTAACGATGTAAATGCAAATACCGTATTGTGGGGCGTTCAGATTATTTCTGAGCAAACCAATGCCACCGAGTCATTTTTTGGACACATGGATGCCGGCGTTGATGGCAATTACGCCGAAACTGCCCGGAAATGTATCAGTTCGTGGTTATACAATCAAATGTCGGATGACGATGTTCGTAAAAATAAATGGTGGCTCGGCCCGCTGGAAGTTGACGCGGAAATTGGCGCTGAACTAAGTTACAACCAGTTTAAGTTTCAGTTTTCAGATCCGACCAATAATTTGGGCGATTACATTTTTATGCGCCACGAAGAAATGATGCTGGTAAAAGCGGAAGCCATGTGTATGCAGGGAAAATATTCCCAGGCCAGGGCGGTTCTTCAGGAATTGATGGCTGAACGTGACCCGGGATACGATATTTCGTCGTTAACCGATGCAAATACATTAACTACCAACGATTCCAACGGCCCGACAACTCCTGCCGGAGGTTCTGTTACTTTGCTCGACGAAATTATTCTGCAGCGCCGAATTGAATTGTGGGGTGAAGTGGGAAGAATTATGGATATAAAACGTTTAAAAACGGGTTTTAGCCGAAATTTTGAAGGCAGCAACCATGCTGATAAACTGTTATCCAGAAATACACTGAACCCTGAATATCCCGATTTCGTGATGTCTATCCCGCAATCCGAATTTGACGGGAACAAAAACATGGATCAGGCTACGGACCAAAATCCGTGGGCAGATAATTAAATGTAAAAATACAATATTATGAAAAATATATTTTTTGTTATCGTTCTTCTGGCAATTGCATTTGTTTCCTGCGATCAGGAAAATATGGGAACAATTTATGAGCCGGAGAAACCCTATGTGGCTTTTAGCACTTCAGTGGTACCGGATAATGTTCTGTCGGCCGAAAATAATTTTTCGGTCAGGGTACAAATTGTACGCTCCAATTTAGAAACGGCAACAACTGCCGAGGTTGTTTTGGAAATGAATAACGACATCGAGGGTGTTTTTGCCCTCGAAAACTCCTCGGTTACTTTCGAGGAAGGGAAAGGTGCTGCATATGTGAAAATAATTCCCGTAGTCGATCCTGCCCAAATCGACCCGACAAAGTCGTACACATTTAAACTCACATTAACCGGCGACAATGTTTCTGAATTTTATAGCGAAACAACCTACAAGGCCTCCTTTCAATATACGCCTGTTGGTACCGGTACGTTTAACTCGGCCTTTTTTGGCGAGGTATGGGAGGTTGACATTGAAAAACTGGAGGTTGGAAACGTAACACTTTACAAGGCGCGGGGGCTTTATGAATCGGGTTATGATATTACAATTGTTGTTGAAGGGAATAACGTAACCATTGCAGAACAACCAGCCTGGTTTTATGACAGCGACTATGGCGATGTTTTAATTTCAGGAAGCGGAACTGCCGAGGGTAAAGTGCTGACAATGTCTATCGAACATTATATTCCGGATGTTGGCGGCTGGGATCCCGAGACCGAGGTGTTGACTCTTCCATAAAAGTAAAGAATATTCAGGCCGTATTCATTTGAGGATACGGCCTTTTTTATTTTTACCGTTTGCTTTTCTTGCCGGTTTTTAAAAGTATTTTTTTGTCTGAAGAAATTTCAATCCCAAACTGCTCTGCACGTGTTTATTGGGTTATTATTTCTGTTCTGAAAATTTTAACGGGTTCGGTTAAATATTGCTGCTGATCTTTTTGTTGCTGAATTTTTTTTACAACTTCAATTCCGCTCACAACAGTTCCAAAAGCGGCAAAACCCTGGCCGTCAGGATTTCTTTTCCCGCCAAAATCGAGTTCAGGTTGCGGGCCAATACAAATAAAAAATTCGGTTGATGCCGTTCCGGGTTCCACTCTTGCCATCGAAATTGTTCCGTTAAAATGACGCAGCCCGGTTGTTTGGGTGGTTTCGTGCTGAATGGGTTTGTGTTTCATAATTTCTTCATCGCGAAACAAACCGCCCTGTATGACTTCAATTTTTACCTTGTTGCTGGGTTGATTATCCATTCGTACCACCCGATAGAATATGGCGTTATTCATAACTCCTGATTTAACCAGGTTTAAAAATTTTTTTGCTGTAAGCGGTGCTCGTATTGTATCTGCCTCAACTACAATATTTCCCAGCGATGTTTCCATTTTTACCTGTGGCAGCGCCTGTCCAAAACCGGATTGAAAACAGAGAAGCAGTGCTATTAAAATCAGCAGTTTTTGCATTTCAAAAAAAATAGGTGGCATAAATATAATCACATTTATATGATTCAATAAATACAAAATCTTTTATAATTTCACCAATAAACATAATTCAATTCACATCTTAAAAATGAAAACAATCCGACTGCTTTTAATTCTGGTTTTAGTTTCTGTTTTTGTCAGGGCTCAAACTTCTGATTTGGAAGAATTTCTAAAGTCGCAACCCTCCGTTCGAAGTGTTGAAAAAATCACAGGAAACCCGTTTTTTAACGAAACATTCAAAATAATGGTGAGGCAACCGCTCGATCATGCAGATACGGCCAGGGGATTTTTCCTGCAGCGTGTTTTTATTGCCAACAAAGGCAAAAGCAACCCGGTGGTACTCATTACGGAAGGATATGCGGCCAATTATGCTTTGCGGCCCAATTATATCAATGAATTAAGCCCGATGTTAAATGCCAGTCAGATTTGTGTGGAACACCGGTATTTTGGCGAGTCGTGGCCGGAGTCGGTCAACTGGGATTTTTTAACCGTTGAAAATGCCGCTGCCGACCATCACTGTGTAGTTGAGTTGTTAAAGCAATTTTACCACAGCCAATGGATAAATACCGGAATCAGCAAAGGCGGACAAACCGCTGTTTATCATCGCACTTTGTACCCTGATGATGTTGAAGTTACCGTGGCCTATGTGGCGCCTCTTAATTTTGCGGTGGAGGACCGCCGGCATCCGAAATTTCTGAAAACTGTTCCCGGAACTACGGAGCAAAGAAAAAGAATTGAAGATTTCCAGCTGCAGGCTTTAAAAGCACGAAGCGAAATGATTCCGAAATTGCATGAATATTCAAAACAAAAGAACTACACATACCGCATTCCGGTGGATGAAGTTTTTGACTACTGGGTACTGGAATTTCCTTTTGCACTCTGGCAATACGGGAAATCGCCCGACGAAATTCCTTCTTTGAATAATACGCCCGAAATATTTTTTCCCTATTTGATGGAAGTTTCCGAACCATCCTATTTTTCTGTTGAAGCAATGGAAGGAATCCGGTCGTTTTATGTACAGGCGGCCCGCGAACTGGGATATTATGCGTACGATATTCAACCCTTCAAAAAATACCTGGCAATAAAATCATCCAAAAAATATCTTCAAACGATTTTTCTTCCCGGTGACCTGAAAATAAAATACCGAAAAAAAACGGCCCGG
>JAFGDX010000034.1 GCA_016931875.1 Prolixibacteraceae bacterium | reverse complement strand
CCCCCGACGGAATCAACTGGTTAAAAGGAAACACCGAAGGCTGGGCCAATTTTTTAGCCTGTCTCAAAGCCTGGATGGAATATGGAATCAATTTACGAAAGGGAGCCTTTGATTTTTTAAAAGAAAACAAGTAAACAAAAATGAGAAAACTACAGCCAGGCCATGAACAACAAAAATTCATTCATAAAAAAAATAAAATGTCATGAAAAAACAATTGTATCCATGTCTTTGGTTTGACGGGAACGCCAAAGATGCAGCAGAATTTTACTGCTCGGTTTTTAATAATTCCCAAATTATTTCAGAAAATCAGATAGTTGTAAACTTCGAATCAGCCGGACAGCGATTTATGTGTTTGAACGGCGGTCCGCACTTTGCCATTAATCCATCCGTTTCGTTTTACGTGGTTTGCGAAACCAAAAACGAAGTTGACAATGCATGGGAAAAACTTTTGGATGGGGGAAATGCTTTAATGCCCATCGATAAATACGACTGGAGCGAAAGATACGGATGGGTGCAGGACAAATTTGGAGTTAGCTGGCAACTGGCCTTTGGGAAAATGGAGGATGTTGGCCAGAAATTCACTCCGTCATTATTGTTCACCGGCAAACAGGCCGGAAAAGCTGAAAATGCCATCCGCTTTTATACCTCGGTGTTCGGGAACTCTTCCGTGACCGGAATTATGAGGTACACCGCTGAAGATCCGGATGTGGAAGGAACAGTAAAACACGCACAGTTCAAACTAAATGACCGGGTATTTATGGCGATGGACAGTTCGATGGACCATAAGTTCGGTTTTAATGAGGCGGTTTCTTTTGTAGTTGAATGTGACAACCAGGAGCAAATTGACTATTTTTGGGGAAAACTTTCGGCAGTGCCAGAAGCTGAACAGTGTGGCTGGCTAAAAGATCAGTTTGGCGTTTCGTGGCAAATCATTCCTTCAGTACTGGAAAAACTGATGAGTGATCCTGACCGTTCAGAGCGGGTTGTTCAGGCATTTATGAAAATGAAAAAGTTTGATATTGAAGCTTTGGAAAAAGCCTGAACCCGGAATTTATCCTGATCTGTTTTTCTTCAGCAACTAAAAAAATGTAAAATACACATTCCCAGGTATTTTACAATTCCTTAATTTTATCATTTATACCGAACAAAAAATAAAAAAATGGCTTACATTTGATTCAGTTTTCAAATATAAAAAAGTGTTACTTTTATTTAGTTTTTAACAACACACATGAAGATTAGCATTCGAAAATCGGGGTCCAGCGACCTTGATTTTCTTGAAGAACTGGAAAAAAAATGTTTCCCTGCTTTTCAGCAAAATAACCGGCGGGCCATCCGGTACAGCTTATCCAGCCCTTTTCAAAATGTACTTGTGGCTGAAATTACAAAGAACAAAATAACGCGGCCGGTTGCTTCTGCCACCTTATTTCTCTATCCAAAAACCCTGCGTTTGTTTTCCATCGCTGTTTTGCCCGAATTCCAGGGAACCGGCATTGGAAAACAACTGTTAGGCCACATTGTAAACCTGGCCAACACAGGTAAATTCGAACGCATTTCGCTGGAACTGAGAAAAACCGATGAAAAACTCACCCGGTTTTATAAAAAAGCCGGATTTATCGTTACCGAAGAGTTGCCGCAATACTACACAAAAAATGAAGACGGGCTGCGAATGGTTTTAAAACTGGAAGAATACCAGGAAAAACAAAGCATTTCCAACATCATCATCGTTCGCGATCCCAAAAGCTGGAACCTCGAAATTGAAGGAGTAAAAGTAGTTTCATCACGAAATTATATAACCGATCCCGAATTCCAGTCGCTGAAAAACGTACGGATTTTTAACCTCAGTAACTCGTACCAGTACCAAAAAATGGGCTACTATGTTTCGTTGCTGGCTTCAGCGCGCGACCACCGTGTGATTCCCAACGTTACCACTTTGCGCGATTTTTCCAGCCTTTCACTGGTGCGCTCTATTTCGGGTTACATCGACGACAGCATTCAGAAAAGCCTGAAACACGTTAAAGAAAATAAAACCAGCCTTTTTATTTATTTCGGGAAGTCAGTAAATCCCAAATACCGCCTGCTGGCCCAAAAACTGTATCATCTTTTCGAGGCACCGCTGCTTCAAATCGATTTTATCAAAAACGAAAAATGGATGGTTCAGAAAGTTTCGCCGCTGAGTTTAAAACGGGTAAACCCCGACCACATGGAAAAAGTGCAGGAATTTGCCCGGGATTACTTTTCAAAAAAAAGGTTTACACGGCCACGCTTTAAGAACTACAAATATGATTTGGCAATACTGGTAAATCCACAGGAAAAAAACCCGCCCTCCTGCCCCGATGCTTTGCAAAACTTTAAAAAAGCCGCAGAAAAAATCGGATTTTATGTTGAGTTTATTACCAAGGATGATTACAGCCAACTGCCCGAATTCGACGCGCTCTTTATCCGCGAAACCACCAATGTAAACGACCACACCTATCAGTTTTCCCGGTCGGCTTACGCTGAAGGGCTGGTGGTTATTGACGACCCCTGGTCGATATTGCGCTGTTCAAACAAAATATTTCAAAACGAGCGCTTAAAACAAAACAAAATAAAAACCCCGGCTACCGTTATCCTTGCAAAATCAACCTATCAAAAATCAAAACCCCTGCACCTGAATTTCCCGCTGGTTTTGAAACAACCCGACAGCGCCTTTTCGCTCGGCGTGGAAAAAGTAAATAACACTGACGAACTGGACAAGGCTTTGCAACGCCTGTTCAAGATTTCTGACCTGGTTGTAATTCAGGAATTTATGCCTTCAGAATACGACTGGAGAATTGGCGTTTTAGACCAAAAACCCTTGTACGCCTGCAAATATTACATGGCCAAAAACCACTGGCAAATTTACGACTGGAATACTCCCAACAAGGAAAACTGGGGAGAATCGGAAACCCTTGCCGTGGAAAATGTACCCGAAATAGTGGTAAAAACAGCTGTAAAAGCGGCATCGCTTATTGGCGACGGGTTGTACGGAGTTGACCTGAAAATGGTGAACGGCGAAGTTTACATTATTGAAATAAACGACAACCCCAACATTGATGAAGGAATTGAAGACCTGGTTTTAAAGGATGAAATTTACATCCGCATTATGAAATCGTTGTTTAACCGCATTGAAATAAACCGAAATATTGCCCAGTTTGTAACGGTTTAAACAAACAAAAAATAGTATCTTCGCCTCGTTTCATTTTTGTTGAACAGCAGAAAACTTTATTTTTACCACTTTGAAAAATGAAAGATACCCCGGAATAAAAATGGAAAACAAAACGTACCTGGATATTGCCGTAAAAGCTGCGGTTCGTGGCGGTTCAGAAATTTTGCGCATTTACAACGATCCGGATTCTGATTTTTTAGTTGAAAAAAAAGCCGACAATTCTCCCCTCACCATCGCCGATAAAAAAAGTCACCATGTAATTCTTGAATTTTTATCGGAAACCCATATTCCGGTTTTAAGCGAGGAAGGACGCAGTATCGAATTTTCAGAACGAAAAAAATGGGATCGGTTCTGGATGGTTGATCCGTTGGACGGAACAAAAGAATTTATAAAACAAAATGGTGAATTTACCGTGAACATAGCCCTGATAAAAAACGGGAAACCGGTGTTGGGTGTAATTTATGTTCCGGTTTTAAAAACCCTCTACTTTGGCGCAGAAAAATTGGGCGCTTTTAAATTCGAAAATGTTATCAGCGAAACACTTCCCGAGGATCTGACTAAAAATGCTGAAAAACTCCCAAAACCAAAAAAGAGCAAAAACTATTTTGTGGTGGGCAGCCGTTCGCACATGAGTCCCGAAACTGAAGAATACATCACTCAACTTCAACAAAAACACCACCGGGTTGAAATTATATCGAAAGGAAGCTCGTTAAAAATTTGTATGGTTGCCGAAGGACTGGCCGATGAATATCCGCGTTTTGGCCCCACCATGGAATGGGACACCGCCGCCGGGCACGCCATTGCCAATGCTGCAGGCAAAAAACTTTGGCTAACCGATTTTTCAGAAGAACTGACATACAACAAAGAAAATTTGTTAAACCCATATTTCATTGTAAAATAGATTAAAATGACAGCAAACAACATTCATCCGGAATTTGATAAAATAAAAGACAGAAAATCAAAAGAAATTTATCTGAAACAACGCGCCAAAGTCATCTGGTTTACCGGACTGTCAGGTTCGGGAAAAACAACGCTGGCAAGCGCGCTGGAAAAAAGGTTGTTTGAACTGAATTATTTCTGCCAGATTCTGGATGGCGACAATGTTCGCTCGGGAATCAACAAAAACCTGAAATTTACCGAAGAAGACCGGCTTGAAAATATCCGCCGCATTGCCGAAGTATCCAAACTTTTTATGAATTGCGGCATCATCCTGATTTGTGCTTTTATCAGTCCAACCAACGAAATCCGCGAAATGGCCCGCGAAATTATTGGCGACGACGATTACCTCGAAATTTTTGTAAATACACCCCTGAGTGTGTGTGAAAACCGCGATCCGAAAGGATTGTACAAAAAAGCACGCGCCGGCGAGATTAAAAACTTTACCGGCATTTCATCTCCTTTTGAAGCTCCCGATCATCCGTTTATCGAGGTCGACAATTCCAACCCCAACATTGACGAAACCGTTACAACACTTTTAAAAGCTATTATTCCTGAAATAAAATTTGATCCCTTAAAAGAACTGTAAAATACAAAAGTTTCACAGCAAATCTGCATCCCAAAACATGGTGGATTCAACCTATATTTTGGAATTAATCTACTTCTTAATTATCAAATAAATCCAACGGCCAAAACAATCTTTTGTTCTTTTTTATTAACTTTCAGAAAGAATAAAAAACCAAACTAAGACTGTTGCAAATGAAAATTGTAGTTTTGGGCGCCGGCATCTCCGGCCACACGGCAGCTGCATTTCTTAAGAAAAAACTGGGGAAAAAACACGAGGTCATTGTTGTTTCACCAAGTCAATACTATCAATGGATTCCTTCCAACATCTGGGTGGGTGTTGGAAGAATGACGGTTGATCAGGTAAGGTTCAAACTCGAAAAAGTATACAAACGCTGGGGCATTCTTTTTAAACAGGCCAAAGCTGTGTCCATTCATCCGGAAGGCGATGCAGGCACAAACACCGGGTTTGTAACCATTGAATACACTTCCTCCCAACAAAAAGGACAAACGGAACGCGTTGAATATGATTTTCTGGTAAATGCTACCGGGCCAAAATTAAATTTTGAAGCAACCGACGGTTTGGGGCCGGGGAAAAATACAGTCTCTGTTTGTTCGTACGACCACGCGGCCCACGCCTGGGAAGAACTGGAAAAAAGCATCAGGCGGATGCAGGAGGGGAAAAAACAACGGTTTCTGATCGGGACCGGTCATCCGATGGCAACCTGCCAGGGAGCGGCTTTTGAATATGCCCTGAACATTGCTTTTGAACTGAAGCGCAGAAAACTTTCGCACCTGGCCGAAATTACCTGGATAAGCAACGAATACGAAGTTGGCGACTTTGGCATGGGCGGAGCTTTCATAAAAAGAGGCGGTTATGTTACTTCAACCAAAGTTTTTACGGAATCGGTTTTTGCGGAAAACAACATTAAATGGATTAAACGTGCCGGGGTAAAAAAAGTAGAGCCCGGAGTTGCATTATACGAAACGCTTGATGGCGAAGAAAAAACAGCTGCATTTGATTTTGCCATGCTGATTCCGGGATTTGCCGGACAAAACCTGAAAGCTTACGACAGGAAAGGTGAAGATATAACTTCCGAATTATTTGCCCCCAACGGATTTATGAAAGTAGATGCCGATTACACACCCAAACCTTTTGAAGAATGGAGTATAAAAGACTGGCCGCAAACCTATCAAAATCCAACCTACGGAAATATCTATGCAGCCGGAATAGCATTTGCTCCGCCGCACAGCATTTCAAAACCCATGAAAAGCACCAACGGGACTCCCATTTTTCCGGCCCCGCCGCGCACCGGAATGCCTTCGGGAGTGATCGGAAAAATCATTGCGCAAAACATTGCACATGCCGTTAAAACCGGAAAAATTGAACACAAACATACTGCCAGCATGGGAAAAATGGGGGCCGCCTGCATTGTTTCTGCAGGCTACAGTTTAACCAAAGGACTTGGAGCAACCATGACGGTTTCGCCAATTGTGCCCGATTGGGAAAGATTTCCCGACTGGGGCAGAAACATCAATTCTACCGTGGGTGAAATTGGTACTGCAGGCCACTGGATAAAACTTTTCCTGCATTACATGTTTCTGCACAAAGCCAAAGGTTATCCGTTTTGGTGGTTATTGCCCGAATAGTAAATAAGAGCTTGTGTCAACCGTAAAAAACAAAAGTAAAAAAGATGGAAAATAAAATATACAGCGCCAACAAAGATGAATTTTATCCTCCCATTCCAACAAAAACAACCAAAAGGTTACGAACCAACTTTTTTGTTCAGTTGTATAAATTTTTCAGGTTAAATCTGAAAATTATGCTGATTGTTGTAAAAGGGCATTCATAGAATTCAGGTTGAAAATTTCACGGAAGTCATCGTTAACGATCCTCCCACATATTTGTCGTTGAAAAACTCAACCTCATCCTTTTTATCCTGTAATCCAAGTGAATAAATCAAAGGAAAATAATGATCGGGAGTTGGGATTGCCAATTTTGCAGCGCTTCCCAAATTTTGATAACTGATTAAAGCGGCATGGTCGTTTTTTTCGATTTTGGTTTTCAGGGTTTCATTGATTTCCCTGGCCCAGTCGAAACCATAATTTGGCGTATTCATATTTTGCCAGTCGATGCGACGAAGGTTGTGCACCATATTACCGCTGCCAATAATCAAAATCCCTTTTTTACGAAGGCTGGCCAGCTCTTTTGCCAGCTGATAATGATAAGCAGCCGGCTGATAAAAATCGATACTAAGTTGCAACACCGGAATACCTGCACCGGGGTACATGTGCCGCACCACCGTCCATGTTCCGTGGTCGAGGCCCCAATCGTGGTTGAACCCCACATTGGTGCTTTGAATCATTTTCGAAATTTCGTTTGCCAGTTCAGGTTTTCCCGGAGCCGGATACTGAACTTCATACAATTCTTGCGGAAACCCGACAAAATCGTGAATGGTTTTTGGATTGGGCATGGCAGTAACATGTGTGCCACGTGTGAGCCAGTGGGCCGAAATTGACAAAACCGCTTCGGGCTGCGGAATTTCTTTGGCCAGTTTGGCCCAGTAAAGGCTAAACTCATTTTCCTCGATGCCATTCATCGGTGAGCCATGCCCCATAAAAAGAACGGGCATTTTTTTATCCCGTTGTGCCAAATTACGGCTCGCCTTATTCAAGTCTTTCAAACCTTCCATTGCTGTTCATCCTCCTCCCAACAAAAACAAAAAATTTTTACGCAACACATTCAAAAAAAATTAGTAGAAACAAAAAAGGATCTGAACATCAATCAAATCCTTTTCTGCTTTGTGGTGTATGTTTACTTTTTTCTTTGTTTCCTTTTTTAAATCGCATTGGTTGTTGCAACCAGATCGAATTCAATTTCAAAATCATCATAAATCAGGTTATCTCCCAAATCTTTAAAAAATGCGCCTGAACGGTATTTAATGTTGTATTTTGTACGGTCGATTTTGGCCGTTCCTTTTGCTGAAACTTCACCATTGCGCACTTCAACGGTTGCAGGAAATGAAATTTCGTGCGTAATTCCTTTTATGGTCAATTTTCCGGTTACCATATATTGATTTTCTCCTGCTCCGGTTTTAAATCCGGTTGCTTCGAAAACCGAATGCGGATGATTTTCAACAGAAAAGAAATCGTCTGATTTCAGGTGCCCTACCAGCTTTTTGTTCCATTCTTCTGCTGTAAGGTCGGTACATGTGATACTGTTCATATCCATTTTTACATTGGCCAGTTCAAGGCTCTCCCCGTTCACATGTACTTCTCCGTTGTCAACCGAAACCGTTCCGGTGTGTTCTCCGGTAACTTTTTTACCGGTCCAGATTATTTTACTCTTCTGCGGATCAACGGTGTAAACCGCCTTCCCCTCGTCGGCACTCTTTGCCATTACACCTGCCGAGAGGAATAATGCGCCCATCAATACTAAACTAAACTTTTTCATTTTTCTGACTTTTTAAATGTTTTACACAGCAAACATACACTCACATTAACATCAAAAAAATAAACTAGTTTAACAAAAAGAGACAATTTAATCTTTTTTTCGCGCCCGTTTCGATAAGATTTTACTTAAAAAAACCGGGGTAACGCCCAGGTAGGATGAAATGTGATATTGTGGCAGGCGGTTTATCAATTCGGGGTATTCATTCACAAGGTCTTCATAATTTTCTTCGGCAGTTTTGGCCAAAATGGAAATCAATCGTTTTTGCTGAAAAATATAGGAACGTTTCAAATAGCTGACAAACGAGGCGAAATTGTTGGTGAGTTTATTTAAATTTTCATCGGTAATGGAATACACCACACTTTTTTCAATGGCATCAAGAAAATACGAAGTTTCTGCAGGAGTAGCCAAATCGCCAATCCACTGGTTTTCGCGGGCAAACAAGATTGTAAACTCCTTCCCCTGCGCATCGATAACATACATGCGAAGCAGGCCTTTTTCAACAAAATAATGGCGGGTATTTATTTCGCCCCGGCCAAAAATGAGTTGTTTCTTTTCAATTATTTCTTTTCTGAAGGAATTTTGAATCAATTCTATTTCCGCACCGGTGAGTCCCCGATTTTGGTTCTTTTCATAAAATT
>JAFGDX010000331.1 GCA_016931875.1 Prolixibacteraceae bacterium | reverse complement strand
TGAAAATTCAGGAAACATAAGGAACACCTTGAATAAACTTGCGGTTTATTTTGAAAATAAACTTGAAACGGAAACCGATGCTAAACAACAGGCCAGGCTGCGGGAATACATTCGTTTGTGCCGGTCTCCCGAAGAAGCATGGGCTAAAATCCTGAAATATATGTCGTGGGCATTCTTTTTTCTGCTGCCTGTGTTTGCGCTGATTTTGAAACTGTTCTATATCCGCCGTAAACAGAATTACATCCGCCACCTGTTGTTTTCTGTTCATTTGCACTCGTTTATTTTTATTCAACTTTTTGTCATTATTGCGTTAAACATGATTTTTGAAAAGTTCCCCGAAACTATTACTTTGCTTCTTTTTACAGCAATTCCTGTATATTTTATCGTGGCGCTGAAAAAATTTTACGGGCAAACCATCGGAAAGGTCATCGTCAAATTTTTGGGGATTTCAATATTTTACAATATTATATTTTGGTTTGCAGTGGGAGTGGTGTTTATGAATGTATTAAGTATTGCCTGATTTTTGGAAGAACTTCTGTTTTTATGGGTAAAACAGCAGATAACAACCAGCATTTTATATCTTTGCGCAAATTTTTAAAACGAATATTTTCATGAACTTTGTTGAAGATCTCCAGTGGAGGGGCATGTTGCACGATATGATGCCCGGAACGGAGGAACAGCTGCAAAAAGAAATGACCGCAGCATACATTGGTTTCGACCCAACTGCCGATTCACTGCACGTAGGAAGTTTTGCCCAGATTATGATGCTGAAAAGGTTTCAGCTGGCCGGGCACAAACCCATTGCTTTGGTGGGTGGTGCCACGGGTATGATTGGCGATCCTTCGGGAAAATCGCAGGAGCGGAATTTGCTTAATGAAGAATCGCTGAATAAAAATCTGGACGGAATAAAAAAACAACTTTCAAAATTTCTTGACTTCGATTCAGGAGCGCCCAACCAGGCAGTGATGGTAAACAACTACGACTGGATGAAAGAATTTTCTTTTCTTGAATTTATTCGCGACGTGGGAAAACACATCACCGTAAACTACATGATGGCGAAAGATTCGGTTAAAAAACGCTTGAGTTCCGAATCGAAAGTGGGAATGTCGTTCACCGAATTTACCTACCAGCTGGTGCAGGGTTTCGACTTTTTGTGGTTGTATGATAATATGAACTGCAAACTTCAGATGGGAGGATCGGATCAGTGGGGGAATATTACCACCGGCACGGAACTGATTCGACGGAAAACAGGGGGTGAAGCGTTTGCACTTACTATTCCGCTGATTACCAAAGCCGACGGCAGCAAGTTTGGCAAAACCGAAGGTGGAAATGTATGGCTCGACCCCGACCGTACTTCGCCCTATTCGTTTTACCAGTTTTGGCTCAACACCTCCGATGAGGACGCAGAACGCTACATAAAAGTTTTTACACTTTTGCCAAAGGAAGAAATTGATGCTTTGATTGAACAGCACCGCGAAGCACCCCATGCACGTATTCTTCAGAAAAAACTGGCCGAAGAAGTTACCGTGATGGTGCATTCAAAAGAAGATTATGAAATGGCGGTGGAAGCTTCGCAGATTTTGTTTGGAAAAGGAACCGCCGAACAGTTGCGAAAACTAAATGAAAGTACCTTTTTATCGGTTTTTGAAGGTGTTCCGCAGTTTGCAGTTTCCAGGACCGAAATTGACGCCGGGGTGAATGTGATCGATCTTCTGGCTGAAAAAACGGATGTTTTTCCTTCAAAGGGAGAATTACGAAGAACCATTCAGGGAAACGGACTGAGCATTAACAAGGATAAGATTACCGATCCGGAGTTGAATATAAACAGCAATTTTCTGATTGGCGGAAAATATATTCTGGCTCAAAAGGGGAAGAAAAATTATTATCTGATCATCGTTCAGTAATCACATTTTAAAAAATTCACAGATACTAAAAGACGTTCTGTTTCGTTGAAGTGAAATAGTGCGATCGAATTTAAACCACTTCTTATGAATGATTTTTTTGATAATCAGCGTATCCTGAGCCTAATCTGGAAACGTAAATTTCATTTTGTTCTTGTCGGGCTTATTGCCATTGCCTTGTCGGCGGTTTTTTCAGGGCCCAAATTTATTAAGCCCAAGTTTAAATCTACAGCGCGCATATATCCAACCAACATTTGGGTGCTGAGCAACGAATCGGAAACGGAACAGATGCTGGAAGTGGTAAATTCGAGAGACATTAAACTAAAAATGTTTGATGTTTTCCAGCTCGATAAAGTGTACAAAGTAAACAGGGAAAATCCGCATTATCTTACCTACATGGTTGATATTTACAACGATAATGTAAAAGCACGCAAAACCGAATTTGAAACCGTTGAAATACAGGTGCTCGACTACGATCCGCAACGCGCCTCTGATATGTGCGATTCCATTATTTGGTTCTACAATAAAAAAGTAGAGGAAATGCAGCGCATCAAAAACAAGGAAATGGTTGACATTTCAAAACGATGGCTTGACCGAAAGTACAAAGAACGGGATTCGCTGATGCTGGTAATGGACACCCTGAAGAATAAATACGGAATCCTGGATTTTGATACCCAAACACCCGAAATTACCCGTGGTTATATGAATGCACTGGCCACCGGAAGGGGTTCAGCAAACGATGCAAAAAAAATTGAGGAATTGTATTCAAATTTCGAAAAAGAAGGAACCAGGGCGGCGTGGATTGAATCAAGAATGGATAACCTTGAAATGGTTATCGATTCACTAACCGCACAGTATGAATTATATTACAACGAATACGAAAAAGTGATTACCTATTGCCACGTGGTTGAATACCCTGTGCCGGCTGATAAAAAATCGTATCCGGTGCGGTGGTTGATTGTGGCTTTTACAACCATTTCGGCGGTTTTCTTTGCTTTACTGGTTTTCGTGATACTTGATTACCGAAAAAAAATGTAACAGTGATTCGGAACCAGTTCATAAGAGTTTCGTTTTTTTATATCATTTCAATTGCGTTTATTCTTTTGAATTTATGGCTTGTGGTGAAAAAAGAAATGCTGCTTGCCAATGCCTTGCCGGTGTTGCTTATCATCCTGCTGCTGGCCGTTTTTTCGTTTGATAAAATTGTGTATCTGATTGCGTTTTTTACTCCGCTTTCGGTGCCCCTTCACGAAATTGTTCCGGGTTTTAGTTTCGATATGTTTTTGCCCACCGAACCACTTTTGTTTGGGCTGCTGGTTCTTTTTATTTTAAAAGTGCTTCACGAACGAAGTTTTGACCGGCGAATTTTGCTGCACCCGGTTTCGCTCGCTCTCGGGCTGAACCTTTTCTGGATTTTACTTACCTGCCTTACCAGCACAATGCCGGTTGTTTCGTTTAAATTTTTGTTGTCGCGCACCTGGTTTATTGTGGGGCTGTATCTCATCCCCATCAAAATATTCAGCGAAGGGAAAAACATGGAGCGGTATGTTTGGTTGTATGTGGTTGCGTTGGCAGTGGTGGTGTTTTATTCCACATCGCGCCATCTGAGTTATGGTTTGTGGGACAAGCAGGCGGCTCATTTTGTAGTTTCACCATTTTATAACGATCATACTTCCTATGGCGCAGTTTTGGCCATTTATCTCCCGTTTCTTGTTTTGTTTTCGCTGGGTAAAAATTATTCCAAAAAAACAAGAATAATTTCGTTTGTATTTTTGGGAATACTGCTCCTCGGTTTTGTGCTGTCGTACAGCAGGGCTGCCTGGTTGAGCATGGTTGTTGCCCTGGGAGTTTGGGGAATTGTAAAACTGAAAATCAGGTTTCGCAGTTTATTCATCACCTTTGTATCTCTGGTTACCCTGTTTGTTCTGTTTCAGGATCAGATTTTTATGCGGCTCGAACGGAACACCGAGCAATCTTCTGCTGATTTTATGACCCACATTAATTCGATGTCAAACATTACCTCAGATGCTTCCAACCTCGAGCGAATCAATCGCTGGAGCTGTGCCATCCGCATGTTTGCCGACAAGCCTGTATTTGGTTTCGGCCCCGGAACATATATGTTTCAGTATGCCCCATACCAGTTAAATAAAGACCGGACCATCATCAGTACCAATTCAGCCGACGGTGGGAACGCCCACAGCGAATACCTGGGGCCGCTTGCCGAAACCGGTGTGATGGGGCTGCTCACCTTCCTGCTTGTCATTGCAACGGTGGTTTATACCGCCGTAAAAACCTATTCGCGGCTTTCTGATGTTCGCCTGAAACAGATTGTTCTTGCGGCGCTGGTGGCTTTGGTAACGTATTACATCCACGGTTTTCTGAATAATTTTCTTGATACTGATAAAATTTCGGTACCGTTTTGGGGCTTTACCGCAATGATTGTTTCCATTGATTTGTTTTTGAGCCGCAAAAATCAGACACAAAAAAATCCGGCCTGAACCAGACCGGACTGAAATATCCCTTTGAAAATAACTTTTTATTGTTTTACTCTTTCACTGTAGGAACGGTCGTGTGTGTTAATTTTAATTACATCGCCTTCGTTGATAAACATCGGAACCATAATTTCGGCGCCGGTTTCAACCGTTGCTGGTTTTAATGCGGTTGAACTGGCCGTGTTCCCTTTTTCTCCTTCAATGGTTTGTATAATCTTTAGTTCTACTTTTTCCGGCATTTCGGCTGTCAGCGGCATTTCTTCGTCGGCATGAAACTGAATTTCAATGATTTCGCCTTCTTTCATCAAATCATTGTTTTCAACCATCGATTCAGGAATTGAAATTTGCTCAAAAGTTTCGGTATTCATCACATTCAAACCCATATCGTCGCGGTACAGATATTGATACTGACGACGTTCTACCCGAACATCCTCAACTTTAACCCCCGATGAGAATGTGTTTTCAATAACACGGCCGGTTTTTACATTTTTTAATTTTGTACGAACAAAGGCCGGGCCTTTTCCTGGTTTCACATGTAAAAAGGAAACAATAGAGTAAATTTCTCCTTTGAACATAAAACACAAACCGTTTCTAAAATCTGCTGTTGTAGCCATTCTTATTAACTTTTAAAATCGGTGCAAAAATAAACAAATCGATTAAAAATCAATCTTTTCTGAGCATTTTTAGAAGTATTTTTTAGCTGATTATTTGTTTACAAGCTCATTCCCGTCTTTTTTATAGCTTTTTAAAATGGCTCTCAGGGCCCCCACTTTCATGTCGAATTCCAGGAGAACGGGCATTTTGGTTTCTTTTGAAATAAAAAACTTTAACCCGTCTGAGCGGTTTAAAAGCTTGCCTTTATCCACCACCGGTGCAAGAACAAAACAATCAATTTTCCCCATGTCGGTTTCTACCCGGCTCTCGCCAAGATACTTAACGGTTACGTTATCAATCTTATCGGCATGAAATGTTGGCAGTGTAACCATGTGGCCAACTTCTATTTCTTCCAGCAGGTGCTGGTTGATAAAGTAAAAAAATACCGAGATAATGTCGACCAGGTTTTCGGGCATTTCGCGCCAGCCCGATTTTTGGCTGTTTAATGAATCGATATTATGATAAAATAGGGTTTCGTTGTACCAGCGGTATTTGCCTTCTTTAATGTTTCTGATGGATTTTAAGGGAAGATGGGAGTCTGCGTCAACAGTGGTTTCGTAAACGTCGTTCACCCCAAACAGTTTGTCGGTTAATCCGGTGGTTTGCCCTTCCAAAAAATAATGAATGGCTTTTTTCCCGTTGAAAGTGGTATCAGAAATAACCAGTTTTGCTTCGCCTCCTTTTATAAAACCAAATTTCAGATTGAATTTTATGGTTTCTTTTGTTGCAAATGCCTGTGAAAATGACAGAAGTGCCAAAAGCAATATGATGATAATTTTTTTCATGTTAAAATTTTATTCTTCGGAATGGTTGCCACGAAATTTTTTAAATAAAACGGTTCGAAATAAGCAACGTTTTCAAATTCCTTATTGTTATACTTCTTTTCCGATAAAAAAAGCATAAACCGTGCCGAAGTCTTTAATGGCCCCAAAAACAAGGCGTTGGGATGGGTGAGGTGTTCCCGGCATTTTCCGGCGCCGTTTCCAAAAAAAAGAATTTTATGGTATTTGAGTTCGTCTGCAAAAGAGGTTTCGTCAATAATCCGGGCATTCACCTCCTGAATGGTTTCTCCCGCGGAATTGTACAGCGAGGTGTAAACTTCCATCCGGCGGGCATCAATCATGGGGCACAGCCGTATATTTTGATACTTTTCCCCGTTCAAATAATCACTGATATTTTGGCTTGTGTGCATTCCCAGTGCATCAAGCGAACCCACTGAAATAAGCGGTTTTTCAAGCGCGTAACACAAACCTTTGGCCACCGAAACGCCAATACGCAACCCGGTATACGACCCCGGTCCT
>JAFGDX010000330.1 GCA_016931875.1 Prolixibacteraceae bacterium | reverse complement strand
TGTTTAGCATCGGTTTCCGTTTCAAGTTTATTTTCAAAATAAACCGCAAGTTTATTCAAGGTGTTCCTTATGTTTCCTGAATTTTCAAACAACCCGGAATCAACCTCAGCAAGAAGGTAGTTGGTTTTTACCGAATCAAAAGTAGCATTGAATTCCGTGAGTAACGAGTCGGCAGAATTATTGGAAAATGTGCCGGGAGTTACAATTTCATTCCCGTTTAATGAAGAATCGAGAACCCTGGTTAATCCGCGGTTGGTATACATCTGAAGCAGAAAAAACAAGATAAAACTTGCAAACACAAAAATCCGGAACGGCGGTGCGTAGCGTATTCTTTTCCCTTCAAAAAAATCGGAAGTAAGTTTACCCGGAAAAAACATGAGCCTGAGAAAGGTGTTGAGGAAGCGGGTATCGAAAGCAAAAAAATCGCCCAGAAAATTAAAAAACAAAAACGAAAAAGGTTTGTCGAATTCCTTTACTGCCTGCCCGCAACTGGGGCAAAAATGCCCGCTGAATCTTGTTTCGCAATTTTTACAGGTAACATCCTCAGGAGCAGGATTCTGCCCTTTTCTTTTCAATAACCTTCTGTAATCAGGCAACATCATGTTTTTGATTGTCCGAATTATCCCGGTCATCCCAGATATTCAGGAACGGAAATATAGACGGGGCAAAACTCCGGATGGGTTCGTACAGGCGCGATTCAGCTTTGGCATCGCGGGAAAGAATTTCAATGTCGTCATCAATTTTATCGAAAACCACCAAAATAACACTTAAAATCAAAGCCGATTTTACAATTCCGAAAACAAGGCCAGCCAGCCGGTTTACAAAACCGAGCATTACCGTATCAACCAGTTTATTGACCACATTCCCCACAATATGAACCAAAATAACAATAACAATAAATGTTACCACAAACGAAATAATGTTCAGGTGCCGGGTTTGGACATTGAAATTTTCGATTAAAAATTCAGAAGTTATACCGGAAAATTCGATGGCGCCCCAAACTCCTAAAATTAATGCGGCCAGCGATGCCAGTTCGGCAATGAGTCCTTTGCGGAATCCGCCAATTGCGGAAAACAATAACAGCAACCCTAAAACAATATCGATGTAGTTCATTTTGGTTAATTCATTAACGGGTGTAAAAATATGAATTCGAACCCATTTAAAAAAAATAAATAGATGCCGAAAATGTTTTTCGACAGAAAGATTTTGCTGAAAATCAGAAGAGAGTAAAATTTTACTCCGTACCACACCAATCCGCTTGTCAACAAATAGTTTTTGGCACACTGAATAATAAATTATATTTACCTTTGAAATTGAAAATTGAAAACAGACAAATGCCTTTACTCAATTCTGTAATTTCCTGGTTTAACATTAAACGAATATATCAGATTCAGTTGTACCGGGAACACCCTGTGGAGATTCAAAACGAAACTCTTTTTAGTTTATTGAATAATGCCAAACGCACCGAGTGGGGCAAAAATCATTCCTATTCAGAAATTTCATCGGTTGAAGAATTTCAACGGGCCGTTCCGCTGCAAACCTACGACGAAATAAAACCTTATGTAAACCGGTTACGCGAAGGTGAGAAAGATTTGTTGTGGCCGGGCGAAGTAAAATGGTTTGCCAAATCGTCGGGCACAACCAGCGATAAAAGCAAATTTATTCCGGTAACCAAAGATGCGCTGGAAGATTGCCACCTGCTTGGCCCGCGCGATGTTTTTGCCCTCTACATCCGCAATTACCCTGAAACCAAAGTTTTGTTCGGGAAAACACTGGTTTTGGGCGGAAGCCACCGGATCAATAATTTCAACAACAATTCATACTACGGCGACCTCTCGGCAATTTTAATCGAGAATGTACCTTTCTGGACCGATTTTATCCGGATTCCCCCGGCCGAAATTGCCTTGATTGAAGAGTTTGAAGAAAAAATTGAAAAGATAATTGAAACCACCCTCGACCAAAATGTTACCTCCATTGCCGGAGTTCCTTCGTGGTACCTGGTTTTGATGAAACGGGTTCTGGAAAAAACCGGGAAAAGCAACATCCTGGAGGTGTGGCCCAACCTGGAAGTATTTACCCATGGCGGGGTTAATTTCGAACCATACCGCGAACAATACAAAAAGCTGATCCCTTCTGACAAAATGCATTATATGGAAACCTACAATGCATCGGAAGGATTTTTTGGAATCCAGGACAATCCGCACCGCGACGACATGCTGCTGATGCTCGACTACGGGGTTTATTATGAATTTATCCCGATGAAGGACTGGGGAAAAGAAAACCCGCGTGTATTAACCTTACAGGAGGTTGAACTAAACGAGAATTACGCCATGGTCATTTCAACCAATGCCGGGCTTTGGAGATATATTATTGGCGACACCGTAAAATTTACCTGCAAATATCCGTTCAAATTTAAAATTACAGGCCGAACAAAACATTTTATCAATGCTTTTGGTGAAGAAGTTATTATCGACAATGCTGAAAATGCCTTAAAAATTGCGTGTAACCATACCGGCGCCATTGTGAATGAATATACTGCCGGGCCCGTTTTTATGGCCGATAACCAAAAAGGGGCACACCAGTGGATTGTTGAGTTTGAAAAAGAACCGGATGATTTGGAGCATTTTATAGACGTGCTTGACAACTCGCTGCAAACATTAAATTCAGATTACGAAGCCAAACGCCATAAAAACCTCACACTGGAACGGCTGCATCTGGTTGCGGCGCCGCGCGGAACGTTTTACCAGTGGATGAAAAACCGTGGAAAAGCCGGTGGACAGAATAAAATACCACGCCTGTCGAACGACAGGAAATACCTGGATGAACTTTTGAAATTAATTCAGAAATAAAACCAAAATTTTGTACTTTAGAAATTCAAATTTTAAATCAATATGCATATTGCAGTAGCAGGAAATATAGGTGCCGGAAAAACCACGTTAAGCGAGTTGCTGGCCAAACATTACAAATGGACCCCTCATTATGAAGATGTGGATGAAAATCCGTATCTGAATGATTTTTATAACGATATGCAGCGCTGGTCATTCAATCTGCAAATTTATTTTCTGAATTCGCGTTTCAAACAAATTATCGATATTCGTAAATCGGGCAAAACCATTATCCAGGACAGAACCATTTATGAAGATGCCGAAATATTTGCACCCAACCTTCACAGCATGGGTTTAATGAGTACCCGCGATTTTAACAACTATAAAACATTATTCGATTTGATGGTGAGCCTGATTCAGCCACCCGACTTGCTGATTTACCTGCGGGCATCCATTCCAACACTGGTTAACCAGATTCAGAAACGCGGACGTGAGTACGAAAACTCCATTCGTCTTGATTATCTGAAACAATTAAACGAACGTTACGAAAGCTGGATCAAAGGCTACAAAATGGGAAAACTTCTGATTGTGAATGTGGACGACCTCGATTTTACAACCAATCCGGAAGATTTAAGTTTCATCATTGATAAAATCGACGCGCAAATCCACGGGTTATTTTAGTTCCATATCCCGTATCTTTTTGTTGATTTCTTCCCAGGTCGCATCCGGAAGATTTGCCCCCCAAACCTCAACTACTTTGCCCGCCACCAGCGAAGCAACTGTTCCGCATTTCTCCAGCGGAAATCCCCTGGTTAACCCATACAAAAAGCCTGCTGCATAACTGTCGCCGGCACCGGTGGTATCAATTGCCTTTGCAGGAATACCGCTCACTTTTATTTTTTCGCTGCCTTTTTGTATAAATGAACCTTCTTTCCCCACTTTTACAACAGCCAGGTCACACATTTCAGAAATTTCCTGAAGAGCTTCTTCCGGGGCTTTCCCAGTTAATGCCAGCGCCTCTTCCTCGTTGGCAAAAACAATATCAACCGAGTTTTTTATTACTTCTTTCAAAAAACCAAGATTGGCCTCCACCACATTGTAGCTGGCCAAATCAATTGCAGTTATCAACTTTTGATTTTTGGCCAGTTCAAACCCTGTTTTTATCAGTTCATGATTTTGAACGAGGTAACCTTCCATGTAGAAATAACTGTAGCCTTCGAACAGCGAAGAATGCAAGTCAGAAGGAAGTAAATCGGCTGCAGCTCCCAAATAGGTTGCCATTGTTCTTTCCGAATCGGTACTTATCAAACCCATCACTCTCCCGGTATCCTTTTTGCTCAGCGCCATATGGGTTTTAATTCCCTTTTGGGTAAATTCTTGCACAAAAGTCCGGCCTAACTCGTCATCTCCGGTTTTCCCGATATAACCGGCCTGCCCCCCAAGCGATGCCAGACAACGGATTGTGTTTGCAGCCGAACCGCCGGTGGTAACTTCCTTTTTATTTTTTGCCGTTGCATTAAAAATTTGTTGCGAAAGTTTTGAATCCACCAGGGTCATACTGCCACGAGGTAAACCAAAAGTCGCTAATATCAAATCGTCTTCAAGTTGTGTAATTATGTCCATTAAGGCATTTCCCACACCCAGCACTGCGGGTAATTTGTCAGGTTTGCTCATAAATTTTGTTTTTCAGAATTTTTTGTAAAAATATTTTTTCTTTTCGGAAAAGCTATTATTTTTGCATCGCTTTACGAAAAACAAACGGTTTTTTAAAGTTGAAATAAATTCCCTGGTAGCTCAGTTGGTTAGAGCGGTCCCGAAAACTCGGGATTAATCCGTAGCTCGGAGGTTCTGATTAATAAAGCAAAATGGGATGGAACACATTCCCTAGTAGCTCAGTTGGTTAGAGCGGCGGACTGTTAATCCGTAGGTCGTAGGTTCAAGTCCTACCTGGGGAGCCAGAAATTTTAAGAGGTCATTTTCGACCTCTTTTTTTGTGCCCGATTTTTTGAAAACCTTGC
>JAFGDX010000329.1 GCA_016931875.1 Prolixibacteraceae bacterium | reverse complement strand
ATAACAAATGAAACGATGTACTTTTTTCTCTCGAAATAGTAGATAAAAACCGGAATAAAACAGGCGGAGATAATGGCCAGGTTTACATCGGCAGAAAAACTGGAATACCTTCCGAACAAAACAAAAAAATAGATAACCACACCCGAAAGCACCCAAAGATTTTCAGATTTTAATCGTATTATTTTGTAGGTGTAAATGGCCGCGGTCAGAATCATCGCGTTTTGAATAATGATCAGCGTGTAGCTTCCGGTAAGCCAGTTAAGAAGCCAGTATACCGGAACAAAATAGAAGAGGGTAAAAGAGAAGTGATCCTGAAGAAAATTTCCCCTGAAAGTAGGAATGGGGCTGATTCTGAAATGTGAATAATCCCAGAAGGCAAAATTGTAATTTCCGTAGTCGTAAGTTACCGTTCGGAAAAAATAATGATTCATAATGCCCATAAAAAACATCAGAATGCCAAATGCGACAAGAAGATAATAGGGCAGATATGTATTGCGAAACTGAAATTTCATGACCTATTTTATGATTCCGGAAGTTAAAAACATTTTGTATCTATTTTTGGAAATATAACTGATACAGGACTTCATTATTGCGTGGATTCACATGAATTTCATTTCTGATTATGTTGAATTCGTTGCGGGGGGCCACCTTTTTCAAGGTTTTTGTATACAAATCCTCCGATTCTTTTTCGAGGTACAGGTAACCCGGTGTGTTGGTTTCAATTATCTTTTCGGGCTGAAAAATCATCACCCCGGTACCGGAACTTGTCATCCCACGTGGTAAGTTGTCGGGTAAATTTTGCCCTGTTCTACTGCATAAAGTGGCATTCGTTTGTTTTTTTACAGCAAATGAAATTTTTTTTTATTCTTGTTTTGCCGTTTTTTCATTTTCAGAATGAGACGAGTGACTTTGAATGGTTGGTAGAAATAGAAATAATAACCTGGTTATAATAAGAGGAGATAATAAATTAATCTTCTGAAAAAACAGATAAAAACTTCCATGTTATGAGGATTATTGGGTTTATTTATTTTTGGCGAAAGAAGGCTGTGTTTATTTTGTGGTGAATATCTTGTTTTTTATAAGTCCCCATTTTTGCAAACGGTACTGAACAGAAGTTTTTATAACACCGATTCCGTAAATGCTGCTGTTTTTAAAGTTGATACTCGAAGCGTCGTCGAAGTATTTTGTAGGGCAGGTAATTTCGGCAATTTCGTAACCGGCGTACCAGATTTGGGCGATCATCTGGTTATCGAATACAAAATTATCGGAATTGGCATTGTAGTTTACTTTTTCCAGCACTTCGCGTGTAAATGCCCGGTAACCGGTGTGGTATTCCGAGAGTTTGGCATTCATTAAAATATTCTGAAAAAGGGTAAGCCCGCGGTTGGCAACCCATTTTATCATTGGCATTCCGCCTTTTAGTGCGCCCTTCCCTAAAATGCGCGAGCCAAGTACTACATGATACAAGCCGCTTGCCAGCAGGTGGGTCATTGCGGGTATCAGTTTGGGAGTGTACTGGTAATCGGGGTGAAGCATAATCACGATATCGGCGCCCAATTCGAGGGCTTTGTTGTAGCACGATTTTTGATTGCCGCCGTATCCCTTGTTTTGCTCGTGTGCAACAATGTGCCTGATGCCCAGTTTTTTGCCTACTTCAATGGTGTCGTCCTTGCTTAAATCATCCACCAGTATAACATCATCCACAATTGAAAAATCAACTTCATTGTAGGTAATTTCAAGCGTTTTTGAAGCGTTGTATGCCGGAAGGACAACAATTACCTTTTTTCCGTTTACCATCTGTTTTGAATTTTGGAGCGTAAAAATAACAAGAAATAAAAGGAATCAGCAATTATTTGTATTTGAAAAGTGAAAAGAAGAAAACCCGGCAAAAATGGCCGGGTTTTGATGCATTATTCTGAATCACCTTCCGATTCAATTTTACTTTCGTATTTTTTTACAACCAGCTTTACTACCTGGTAGGAAACAATGATGAGAAGCGGCCAGCTTAACATCCATAGTATTGGTGTGGTGTACATAACGTAATTTTTAAATTTCAAACTTTAAATGTTAAAAAAATGCAGTCCGGTTATAATGGGCCATTACATTCCTAATAAACATGCGATTCTTCCTGCATCTCTTCTTCTGTAATTTTCTTTCGGTTCATCACCCTCCAGAAATAGACAATATAAGCCAGAACAAAAGGAATCATCAGCGAAACATAACTCATTGCAGTTAAGGTAAATTTGCTTGAAGACGCATTCTGAATGGTGAGAGACGACTGTAAATCGTAAACCGACGGATAAAAGGCAGTGTTGTTAAATCCTGCAAGCAGAAACAGGGCAAAAACAGTAAACACCGTACCTGTTCCGGCAAACCAAAAGCCTTTTCCGCTATTCATAAACAAGGTTGAAATAATTCCCCATAAAACACCGGCAATTCCAACAAGTAAAATCACGCTGTTCAAAGGCATTTGCAGAACATTGTGCAGGTATTTGTATTTTTCCATAAATACCTCACCGCTTTCCGGGTTTACGGCAAATCCTTCTTTCAGAAGCAGCCAAATCAAAAAATAAAGGAAAAACACGAGGAATGGGATTGTATTGTAAAGGAGTTGTTTTTTTGAACGGGCGACAATTGTTTCGTGCTCGACCGTAAAAATAAAATAGAGTGCGCCCAAAACACGCGCCAGAAAAAACACTGCCAAACCCAGTGCCACATTGTGAAAAGTGAGCACTGCTTCCAGCCCGCGGTAAGGTGTTTGCCAATCAACCTGGTTCATATCGTTCAGTGAAAACATGGCGCCGTTAAAAAAAGTTCCAACGGCGGTGCCAATCAAAATGGTACCAAGCAGGCCATTTAAAACCAGAAATATTTCAAAGGTTTTGGCCCCCAGAAAATTGGCCGGTTTTTTCCGGTATTCGTAGGCAACCGCCTGAATAACAAAGGCTGCCAGAATAGCCAGCCAAACCCAGTAGGCACCCCCAAAACTTGTGGAATAAAAAAGCGGAAACGATGCAAAAAATGCCCCGCCAAAAGTCACCAGGGTGGTGAATGTAAATTCCCATTTTCTGCCCAAAGTATTTAAAATGATGGTTTTTTCACCTTCTGTTTTTCCTACGGAATACAAAAGTGTTTGTCCTCCCTGAACAAATGTGAGGAAAACAAACAGTGCCGCGAGTATTGAAACCAGCACCCACCAGTAGTGCTGCAAAGCTAAATGTGATAAATTTTCAAACATAATTTTCCCTCCTTTTAATGTTTCGGTCCGATTTTAATTTGGCGGAACATAATTTTCAGTTCGGCAATTAAAAGAACTGTAAATAATACAGCAAACAACCAGAAAGTGGTTTGAACCGATCCGGCGCTGATTCGTGTTACTGCTGCCATTGTTGGCATAAGGTCCTGCACCACCCAGGGCTGGCGGCCTAACTCGGCCACTATCCAGCCCGACTGGCTGGCAACATAGGCCAGAGGTATGGAAATAACAGCCAGCCGCATAAACCAGCGTTTTTTGTCGAAAGTTCCTTTGACGATGTATATTATAGAGAGCACAAAAAGCAGAACAAAGAAAAACCCAAGCCCCACCATGGTGTGAAAACTATAGAATGTTAACGGAACATTGGGAACCAGGTCCTGCGGATTTTCAAAATAGCCATAACCAAAATATTTGAAATAATTGTTTTGAAAACTCTCGCTGGTTAATTCTGTTTTTAATGTATTGGCCAGTTGCGTATTTCCGGCCTTTTTAGCCTCTTTGAATTCGCCCAGTTTTTGAATGGCAACTCTTCCGCGTTCTATTTTTTCGCTGGCCGGCATGTAGCCGTATTTTTCGTTTCCGTCAATCAGGTCATGAATTCCGGGCACAAAAGCGTTCCAGTCGAGAAAAGCCATGTACGAAAGAAAATTCGGGATTTCCAGTTTCATGCTGAAATCTTTCAGGTTTTCGTTGTTGGGGTCGGTTTCCGAGGTGGAAAATAAACCTACGGCAACCAGGCCGGCACCTTCGCTTCCGTTGTATAATCCTTCCAGAGCAGCAAATTTCATAGGCTGATCGTTGGCGATGGTCCGTGTGGAATTATCACCGGTCATAATCAGGTAAACCGATGAAATCAGTCCAAACACTGCCGCCACCAGGATGCTTTTTTTCGCCAGCAGAACTTCTCTTTTTTTCAAAAGGTACCAGGCCGAAATTCCGATTACAAAAACGGCAGCCAGCACAAACCCCGAGGAGGTTGCATGCAGCCACTTGTCAACCGCAGTTTGCGAAAACAATACTTCCCAGAAATTATTCATTTCGTTGCGGGCTGTTTCCGGGTTAAATGTCATTCCCACAGGTTTTTGCATCCATCCGTTGGCAACCAGAATCCACAGAGCCGAAAGATTGGCTCCGATGGCCGTTAACCAGGTAGCCAGCAGATGCGTTTTTTTGCTTACTTTATTCCATCCAAAAAACATGATGGCAATAAAAGTCGATTCCATAAAAAAGGCCAGAATTCCTTCAATGGCCAGCGGAGCACCAAAAATATCGCCCACAAACCACGAATAATTCGACCAGTTGGTTCCAAACTCAAATTCAAGGATAATACCGGTTGCCACACCAATGGCAAAGTTGATCCCAAACAGGGTCATCCAGAATTTGGTAATCTTTTTCCATTCCTCTTTCCCGGTTTTTACATACAAGGTTTCCATAAATGCAATAATAATTGTAATCCCCAGGGTAAGCGGAACAAAAATCCAGTGATACATGGCTGTCAGGGCAAATTGTGCCCTCGACCAGTCAACTAACGATACATCAGCAATTTCAATCATTTTTTTTTATTTTGATTTAGTCAAGATTTCAAGTACATGTTCGCTTCTTTGCTCATCGGTTTCAAAGTTGCTTTTCAGAAAATCAGGGAAAAAGAAAATTTTCAGAATGACAAACATGATGAACAATTTGATAATGATAATCAGCCAAACCTGGCGGCCCCAGTTGCCCATGTTTGCAAAGCCGCTGATATAAAACTTCCAAATCCTTAAAAATATATTTTGCTTCTTCATGGTTAATTTGCTTTAAATATACCTTTTTAAAGAATATGTTATCTTCTAAAATTTGTATTATCCAACATATGTTTGAAAGAAAAGTTTTTGGAATTATTCTAAATTACTGTTTTTAAAGAAGAATTTCAAAGGATAAAATAGTATTTTTTTTGTGAATTTCGATGCTTGCATCTGAAAATATGCGGTAAAAAAATAAGCCTGTGTGTTACCAAAATACAGGTATTGCGAAAGAAAATTTAAGGAAAATAAAAGCAGTTTTTGCGGGGGTATGAATTTATATCCCGGTACGTCCGGCCAGCCGGGTGGCAAAAGTTGCAAAAGCTACTACCGAAACCGAACTGACGGGCATTAAAATGGCCGCAACCACCGGTGAAAGATTT
>JAFGDX010000328.1 GCA_016931875.1 Prolixibacteraceae bacterium | reverse complement strand
GCGGGATTTGGATTTAATTTTAATCTGATTTTATTGATTTCCTTTTGTAAAAAGGGTTTGGGTGTGTTGTTTTTCAAAAGGGTAGCAATCCGGCTGAAACTGTCTTTGTCAAGCATTTCCTTTTGAGGAAAATTCAAAATAAAAAACGGGTCATTTTCAAAGTTACTCCAGTCTATTAATTTATCAACCACGTAATTATTTGTCCGGAAAGGAAGAACGGTACCCACCACTTCAATGTTAAACTTTTGTTCTTCCGTTAAATTTTCAATTTGCGGAATATCTCTGAAATTATGTAAAGAATACGGTTTAAACTTCATGTATAAAAATTTTAAAGAACTATTGCAGTAAAAACGCTGTATATGCCACCACAGCAGACATACAAACAACAATATTTTTCTTGATTTTTCTTTTAAGCCGCCCAAAGATACAAAAAATCGCCGTTTTAAAAAAGCCGCTGAAACGGATCCATTGACATCAGCTCGACAAATGATCCAACCTGCTGGCATCCAAACGAATAAATATAAAAAGTAAAATTGTAAAGGACCAGAGCGATGAACCGCCATAGCTAAAAAACGGAAGAGGTATTCCAATAACCGGCATAATTCCAATGGTCATCCCGATGTTTACCATAAAATGAAAAAACAGGATTACGGCCACCGAATAGCCATAAATACGCGAAAACCCGGAACGTTGCCGTTCGGCCAGGTACACCAGCCGGACAAACAGTGTTAAAAACAATGTTATTAAAATAGAGGTACCAACAAAACCCCACTCCTCGCCCACAGTACAAAAAATAAAATCGGTGCTCTGTTCGGGAACAAAATCGAATTTGGTTTGTGTGCCGTTTAAATATCCTTTCCCCCAAAAGCCGCCTGAGCCAATGGCAATTTTACTTTGGTTTACGTGATAACCGGCACCCTGCGGATTGGATTCAATGCCCAACAATTCGTTTATTCTCACCTGTTGATGAGCCTCCAGCATGTCAAAAGCATAATTAACTGAAATACTAAAAAGCACCGAGCCTGTAAAAATTATGGTTACCAGAATATAATTTCTGATTTTTTGCCTGATACTGTAAATCAGTGTAATTACTGCCCCGGTTAATGCCCCCGCCACCCAAAAATCGGAAAGCTGATATTTTGTAGGCACTACTTCTCCGATTCCAAGGAAAACACCGATACTAAGTGTAAAAATCAATAAGATACGGCCAAATTGTTTAAAACGCGGATTTAATATCAATAAAACAAGCAGGGCCACGCTCAACAGAATTATATTCAAAAGCATACCGGACAAAACCAGGGCGAGAACAAAAAGTAAGGCAATTAACGACCCGAAAAACAATATCACTCCCGAGAGGCCTTCCCTGAAAAGAACCAAAACAAAGGCGAAATACACCAGTGCCGAACCTGTGTCGTTTTGAAGCAAAATAAAAAAGGCAGGTGTTAAAATAATCAGGGCAATCAGAACCATTGATTTCAATCTTTGCAATTTAAACCCAAAGGAACTCAGGTATTTTGCCAGTGCCAGAGCCGTGGCAAATTTTCCAAATTCGGAGGGCTGAAGTGTAAAACCGCCAATTTCGAACCATGATTTTGCGCCGTTTATTTCTTTCCCTACAAAAAGCACCAGAATAAGAAGAAACACCACAAACCCGTAAATAATGTACGCGAAAAAAACATAAAAATTGGTTTCTATCAGTAATATTACAAAACCAATCACCAGTGCGGCGCCAATCCAAATCAACTGTTTACCATACTGTTGCGAAACATCCAAAATACTTTGGCTTTCAGGGTTATATACAGCTGCATAAATATTAAACCATCCCAAAAAAACAAGTATCAGGAATAACAGAACCGTTACCCAGTCAATATTTGCCCATAAATTGTTTCTTCTTGGCATATCAGTTCTCTTGTTTTGAATGAATCAGATCGATATCCAGCATTCTTTTTTCAACCCACTCGCGGCTTTTGTCAATTTCCCCTTTTAAATATTTTTCCACCAGCAAACTGGCAATCGGGGCTGCATAAGTAGCTCCAAAACCGCTGTTTTCAACATACACCGAAATGGCTATTCTGGGATCATCTTTTGGGGCAAACGCCATAAATGCCGAGTGGTCTTCACCGTGCGGGTTTTGCACGGTGCCGGTTTTTCCGCACATTGCAACATCCGGAATTCGCATAAAAACCGATGCATTGGTTTGTTCAACCACGCGCTGCATCCCTTCAATAACCGGTTCAAAATGCTCTTCTGAAATATTGGTATATACTTTTGTAGAAAATTGCCCGGATAATCCCTCCCCTTCAATTTCTTTCACAATGTGGGGAATATAATAATATCCGCGATTGGCAATGGCTGCACAATAATTGGCCAGTTGCAAAGGGGTAATTCCAAGCTCTCCCTGTCCGATGGCAAGCGAACGAACGGTTAAGGCATTCCAGCGCCCGGCCCCGTAAATGCGATTGTAATATTCAGCTGTGGGAACATTGCCCTTGTTTTCGAACTGCAAATCAGAGCCCAGTTTTTTGCCCATTCCGAAACTTTCCACATATTCCCTCCATTTATTAAAACTCTCAGCAGAGGTATCGTACTTGTTCATGATGGTCCGGAAGGTATTCCACAAAAACGGATTGCACGATTCCTTAATGGCTTCAACGGGCCCGAGCGGGGTAATGTGGTTGTGTGTGCAACGAATTGGCGTTGAAGCCGGCCCGGCACATGAAAAGCGGGTATACAAATTGATGGTTTCCTCCTGCAACCCAATGAGCACATTCATAATTTTAAAGGTAGACCCGGGAGGATATTCTGCCAGAAGCGCCCTGTTAAACAGCGGCTTTAATGTATCTGCCAGAAGTTTTGAATAGTTACTCCCCCTTACTCTTCCCACCAGCAACCCGGGATCGTAAGCCGGGGCACTCACCATGGCAAGTATCTCACCGGTGGAAGGTTCAATTGCAACCACACTTCCTTTTTTATTCTGAAATAATTTCTCGGCATACAGCTGAAGTTCCAAATCGAGCGAGGAGATAACATCTTTGCCAATTTGTGCCGGCACATCTTCCTGTCCGTCCAGAAAACTTCCCTGAATGCGGTTATGTACATCAACCAGATATTTTTTTACACCTTTGGTGCCACGCAGTGCTTCTTCGTAGGTTTTTTCAATGCCGCTCACTCCAATATAGTCGCCCATGCTGTAGTAGTTGCTGTTTTTAATATCGTCGGCTGTAACTTCGCCAACGTAACCCAAAACGTGGGCCGCTGCAGCAGTTTCATACTCCCGCAGCGTTCTCGACTGTGTGTGAAATCCTCTGAATTTGTAGAGTTGTTCCTGTAACCTGGCATAATTTTCCGGTGGAATCTGTTTAACCAGAATGGAAGGTTTGTACCATGAATAATCTTTAGCCTCCCGAATTTTTATCTCCAGTTCCTCTTTTGAAATATCAAGTAAATTGCACAACTGAAGGGTATCAAAAGTAACAACCTCGCGCGGGGTAATCAGCAAGTCAAAGGCGGCCTTGTTAATCACCAGCAGTTTTCCATTCCGGTCGTATACCAGGCCACGTGCCGGATATTGCACAATTTCGCGCAATATATTATTGGTTGCAAACTGTTTGTAAGTAGAATCGAGCACCTGCAAACCAAACAGCCGGATAATATAAACCACGCCAACCACAATAAATATGGCAACAATAATATGGCTTCTCTTCGATAAATTATTCACCCTGCAAAATTAGTCCCTGAAAATTATAAACTGACTTAAAACTATAACAAAAATTGAAAAAACAGCGCTCAATACAATGCGGTAAATGGTGTGAACAAAATCATCAAAAGTAAAAATTTCCAGAAAGAACAAAACAAAATGGTGCAGAAACACCATAATTACGGTGTAATACAAAAACCATCGGAATCCGGTGTATTTCATCCCGGGGTAATCGTTCCGGTCTTCTTCGTGGAGCGATATTGAACGGTTTACAAAGGGGCGCAGGTAAGCGATAAACGTAGTTGCTGCAGCATGTATTCCCAGGCTGTTTGAAAAAACATCGACTGTTAATCCGATGGCAAATGCCAGTGGCAAAACCACATATCTTGGAGAGCTGAGAGGCAGCAACATAACAAACAAAATATAGGCATAGGGATTAATGTAGCCACTCACCTGAATCTGGTTCAGTACCAAAACCTGGACGAGCACCAGCACAACAAACATGATGATATAATTAATTACCCCTCTCATCTTCCTGTATTAAATTCTCCAGTCCTTCAATTTCTTCCTTGTTTGTATTTTCAACCACCTCAACATAGGAAAGTGCTTTAAAATTGGTTGTCAGCTGAACTGAAATATTGTAATAATTTTCTCCTTCCGGTTTTTCAAAGGTGTGTATGGTTCCAATCATAACTCCTTCGGGGAAAATGGATGAATACCCGCTGGTAATTAGCGTATCTCCCGTTTGCAGTTCAACATGAAACGGAATTTCCAGCAAATCGGCAAACCGGTAATCATCGCCATTCCAGATTAGAGAGCCCAAAAATCCGTTTTTTTTCAGTTTTGCCGAAACACTCCAGCGTTGGTTTAAAACCGACAGGCCGGTTGCATACGATTCGGAAACATGGGTAACCACCCCTACAATTCCACTGGGCGAAATAATTCCCTGGTCGGGTTGTATGCCGTCTTTCCGGCCTTTATTCAGGGTAATATAATTAAAAGGGCGGTTCACCGAATTATTAATCACTTTGGCTGAAACAAAACGAAAAAGTGTTGAATCGGAAGGAACAAAAGCCGGTGTTTCAGGTTCAGCAACCGGTAATTCCCGGGGTTCCGTTTGCAGTCGCGATCTCAACCGTGCATTTTCAGCAGCCAGTTCCTCGTTCACTTTCGATAATTCAAAATAATCAATCACTGAATGAAAGGAATTGTACACCGAACCGGTAATGGCACTGGAGGAATTCAGATATTTTACCTTTTGGTAGTTGTTGTGCTGAAACACAAAATACATGGCAAGTATTTCCAGAATAACAAACAGGAAAAAGCCATAATTTCGAATTAAATACCTGAACAAACTCCTCATGCGGTATGAAAAAAAATCCTGATCGTTATCTGATCAGGAAAGAGAATTTATCTACATTTTTTAATGCTATTCCGGTCCCTCGCACAACGGCCCTCAACGGGTCTTCTGCAATGTGGAAGGGAATTCCGATTTTGTCGGAAAGCCGTTTGTCGAGGCCTTTGAGCAATGCACCGCCTCCGGCCAGCCAGATTCCTTTGGTCACAATATCGGCATACAACTCAGGTGGTGTTTGTTCCATGGCGCTCAGCACTGCGGTTTCAATTTTTGAAATCGATTTCTCCAGGCAATGGGCAATTTCCTGGTACGAAACCGGAACCTCAATCGGGAGCGCGGTCATTTGGTTGGGCCCCTGCACCACATAATCCGGCGGCGGATCTTTTAACTGCGACAGTGCCGAACCTACATGAATTTTTATTTCCTCGGCGGTACGTTCCCCAATTTTTATATTATGCTGGTGCCGCATGTATTCCATAATATCGGCCGTTAAATCGTCTCCGGCAATACGAATGGATTTAT
>JAFGDX010000033.1 GCA_016931875.1 Prolixibacteraceae bacterium | reverse complement strand
GGAATAAATAATCAGCCCAACAAACGTAGGAAAATTTTTTCAAAAAGAAACCGGTTTATTGCCCGGTTTAGAAAAACATACGGTTTTTGGGGAATTATTGTAACCACTCCTTTGTTTTTAACCATACCGCTGGGGGCATTTCTGGCAAACAAATATTATTCAGGAAGAAGGTTTATCGTACTTTACATGATTTTATCCATCATAGGCTGGGCTGGCGTTTTATCCGGTTTTATCCACTTGTTTCCGAAGGTGTTTTTTTAAACTCTTTTGATTTTCTGTTTGTGAAATCAACTTTTTATCTGCCTCCAGTAAATCAAGGCATTCAACATCACTGAACTCAACCCACTTATACTGAACATGTTCATTCAGTTTTATCGGAAAATATTTGGCTGAACATAAAAACGGAATCAGCATAATTTTTTTAAAGCCGTAATCAAATTCAACTGGTTTTAATCTTTCCAGAATATCAATTTCAATTTCCAGTTCTTCTGCAATTTCACGGTGAATACAATTTTCAGCCGATTCTCCGCGGTGCACTTTTCCGCCCGGAAATTCCCACCTCAGCGGGTGTTCTGCATCAGCCTTCCGTTGGGTAACCAGCAAGCGGTTTTTATCAATCAGAATGGCACACGTAACTTCAATCATAGGTCAAAAATAATAAAGATTATTTTGCTCCGGCGGAATCGATTATATTTGTAAAACCTCCCCTGTTTCATCTGCGGAGGAAACCCGGAAAAAATGGCTGATGGAAAAAGAAAATCTGATTGAACTTATTGATTCGTGGGGAAACCTGGATGTATTGGTTCGGGAACTGTGCGCCCGCCCCGAATTGTTTTCAACACTAATGGAAATTGCGCTGTACAGTACCGGGCCAAAAACCTGGCGGGCAGCCTACCTGGCCGATAAAATTCACGATGAATATCCGGAACTTGTTTGGCCTTATCTGGGGAAAATGGTGGAAAGACTGCCTGCCGAAAAAAACCTGAGCAAAAAGCGACATTTCCTGAAACTGATAAGTATGAATGATATCCGGGAAGAACATCTGGGTTTTTTGCTCGATTTCTGCGCGGAAACCATGGCCTCGGACGAACCCGTGGCAATTCGTGTTCATGCCATGCAAATTCTTTATCATATTTCAGAAAAAGAGCCGGGATTAAAATCCGAAATCCTGACATTGATAGAACACGAGTTGGAATACCGTGCCACCGCAGGTATTCGTGCGCGGGGTTTGAGGCTGGTAAAAAAACTTCGCAAACAGTTGCAGAATCATCAGGAATCCTGAGCAGGCTGCTGTGTGGCCACCTCGCCCTGAAGCCGCTCAATCATTTCTTTCAAACGGCCGTCAACCTCGTTAAACAGGTCATCCTGATTGTATTTCCGGGTTAAATACTGGATGTTTCGCAATATGGAAATTTCCCGGTCCTGTTCGGTTTTAACCGCCGCTGCAAAATTGTTTGGCAACGACAAATAATAATTTACCATTCCAAAACAATTGTCTGCCAGCTGACGCGTTAATTCAACGCCCTTTTCATTTTCTCCGGCAACAAAGTACTGTTCAATGGCAGGGAAGGAATCGTAAGTTAAGGGCATAATTTCATTCGGAAAAAGTTCAAACATTTTATCCAGAACTTCCACTGCTTTTTCGGTTTTGCCTTCCCGGTTCAAAACTTCGGCCAGCCGCGCAAACATATACCGCGCCTGCAAAATATTTATCTCTTTGCGGTTGTATTCATCCAGAAAAATATCCGGGTCGTTTACATTTCCCCACACATATTTATTCATCACATTGTCATACAAAATATCGGAATTTACATGGCCGTAATAAATTCCCCGTCTTTCGGTTTTTATGGGCACAAACCGGTAGGCCAACCCTTCAAACTGCAAATAATCTTTAAAATGAATATTCCCCACGTGCACCAGGCTGTGATCGATATAAATCGGGCGCTCCCAGTTGTTGGCCGCCATCATGTTCAAAATGGCCATTTCACTCTTTGTAATCAGGTTACCGCCAATTCTGAATTCCACCCTGTCAACAATCAGCGCTGAATCTTTGGGTTGAACGGTTCCGGTTTCCAATGCTTTCTGTTTATCAACGGTAATATGAAAATTCCGTGCCGGCAGATAATCAATCATCTCGCCATTTGCCACTTTTACCTTTGTGCGCGCATCGTCGCTGCCCAGAAATTCCATAGCTTCACTTAACTCCACCGAATTTTCAAAACGTTCCTGAAACAGGACGACATCTCTTCGGCCCATGTAATATTTGCTTTCGTCGAACGAAAACGGAACAGGCGGCGCTTCATTCGATGCTATCCGCTGCTGACTGATGTACCAGTCCATTCCGAGATACCCCACATTGATAATTTTTATATCCGGGCGCACTCCTTCAACTTCCTGCGCATACCAAAGCGGGAATGTATCATTGTCGCCGTAGGTAAACAAAATGGCATTCGGCGCACACGACTCGAGATAGTTTTTGGCGTAATCGCGGGTCATGTATCTTCCCGAGCGATCATGGTCGTGCCAGTTTTGAGATGCCAGGATTCCGGGCACCAGAACCAGCGAGACAAGGGTAACCAAAGCTGCCGGTGCTGCTCCCTTCCAGATTTTACTCAGTGCCGAATACCATGCAGCTACGGCAAGTCCGATCCAAATGGCAAATGCATAAAAAGAGCCTGCATAGGAATAATCGCG
>JAFGDX010000327.1 GCA_016931875.1 Prolixibacteraceae bacterium | reverse complement strand
TTGGTAAAATACAGTGGTTCCTGGCGACTGTACCTGAATACCCCAATGAGAACCGCCGCAAAAAAACAGGTGGGCGATATGGCCCGTTTCAAAATTGCCTACGATCCCGTTCCACGCATTATCGAACCTCATCCAAAATTGGTAAAAGCCCTCAATGAAAATGCGGAGGCCAAAACGGTGTTTGAGAATTTAAGTCCTTCCCTGCAACACGAAATTGTCAGGTACATTTCATATTTGAAAACGGATGTTAGTGTAGAAAGAAATGTAAAAAGAGCGATCAACTTTTTGCTGGGCCGCGAACGTTTTGTTGGGCGTGACAAACCGGCATAACCCTATTTTTAATCAGCGAAAATTCAGAAGATGATTCAGAACCCGAAGTTCTGCTATTTAAATCCAAATGATTTAATTGCCTTCATTTATGAGGTCATAAACTTTCTGTTTGTTGATTTCCAAAACCATCCGGTTATAAAAATAATAGAGGGCAAACAGAAGTGCAAAAACAGAATAAAGAATATTGTTGGATATTTCTTCCCTGTCTATTATTATAACCACCATAAAAAAAAGAAAACCGGCAATGGTGCAGTAATTATTAAAATTATTCTTTTTTACAATCACGGGACCGGTCAAGCTATCTTTAACAAGCAAATTCCCTGCAGTACTTTTAATTAAAAAACCGTCATCACGGATGATGAAATTATATTTCCGTCCCTTTAACTTCTTTTCAATTCTTTCTTTCATAATCATTTATAAAAAATTATTTCAAGCATTAAAAAATAGTGCTGTCAATATTTCACAGCACTATTTTACCCCTTAGCAATTTTTTTTAATATGCTCCATTGTGACTATAAGTGGATTCTATTAAAGCAGCTTTGTACATACTGTCATATAACGAGTGAAGAAATCGACCTATATTTTCTGCTATTTTTCCTCCCCCATTTATCTTTTTTAAATCATTTTTTTGAATATCTTTTATAATTTCTATTTTTTCCATCTGAATTAAATTTAAGGCACAAATTATAAAATTGGACCATGGGAAAAGGAACTCAAGAAAAAAACTGTCATTATCAGATCTTGTCCCAACTGCCGGGTAATTATTCCATCAATAAAAAAGGAAGTCCTTAATTTTATCCCAATTCGGAAAAAAACAAGTTGAAAGTAAATAAGAATTCTTTGAAGGAATTCACTGTTGGGGTTTCTCAGCTTTCTGCCTTTTATCAAGAATATATTTTATGATAGTAAATAATATGAAAGTCAATAGCCATGGTTCCCAACGCTTTACATCATTGAATCTAACAATTCCTTCTTCTGCATATATTATAACGATATTGGCTGTTTGAAACACTAACCAAGCCAAAACTAATGTGAGGTAAAATTTAAAAGGCCTTTTCATATTTAATTCATTTTTGTTTATGTTCTGAATTCGGTTTAGAAAAAATGCTTGATTCTTGTTTTGAAACTTCTTGAAAAACAGGGAATCTTACAAAGGATTTGCTGAATTTATAAAAATGATTTTCGACCGTATGGTTGATAATCTCTGGAGGAAAAATTGTTTTCATTTTGTGTTTTGTTAGGTTTTAATACCTCAAGGTAAATAAAAATTAGAAAATTCCAAAAAAAATTACACTGACAAAAAATAACAGGCCTTCATTTTTATTCTCATAAAACTCTCACCATCAGCAAACAGAACACTCTTCCAATTCTAAACACAACAATTTAATTATAATTAATTCTAAATTAATTTTAAAAACAAAAAAATGTAAAAATGACTGCCAATCCATCCCTGATTAAATTCGCACCCAAATCAGTTTCATGTACAACCCTTTTAGCCAAATTTCAAAAAAAGACTTACAATAGCTCAAAAAGAAACCTTCTTTGTACCCGGTTCAATTTACTTTTGCATTGATACGGTTGTGCCGCAACATTTATTAAATTTGCACTTTATTTAAAGACAAAAACATGCTCAACCTGAAATTCATTCAAGACAATCCGGATTTGGTGATAGAAAAGCTAAAAAAGAAAAATTTTAATGCTGCCGGAATTGTTGGAGATATTATTGAACTGTATCGCGAAAAAAACAAACTGCAGGGACAAACCGACCAGGCCAAAGCCGAAATGAACAAGATTTCGAAAGAAATCGGACTTTTGTTTCGCGAAGGAAAAAACACAGAAGCGAATGCGGCCAAAGAACGTACTTCGGAAATCAAAGAAAACATCAAACAGTTTGATCAGCAATTTTCAGAAATTGAAGAAAAGGTAAACGAATTGCTGGTTCAACTGCCCAACTTGCCACACGATTCGGTTCCGGCAGGCAAAAGTGCCGAAGACAACGAAGTGGTAAAGCAGGATGGAGACTTCCCTCAACTGACAGAAAACGCCCTCCCCCACTGGGAACTGGCACAAAAATACAACCTTATCGATTTTGAACTGGGGGTGAAACTCACCGGTGCAGGGTTTCCGGTGTATCGCGGAAAAGGATCACAATTGCAACGGGCGCTTATTAATTTCTTTCTGGATGAAGCACGAAAAGCGGGGTACGAAGAAATCCAGCCACCGCTGATGGTAAACGAAGCCTCGGGGTTTGGCACCGGCCAGTTGCCCGACAAGGAGGGCCAGATGTACCATGTAAAAGATGACAATTTATATTTGATTCCCACTGCCGAGGTGCCGGTAACCAATATTTACCGCGATGTAATTCTGGATGCCAAAGATCTTCCTTATAAAAACACAGCCTACAGCGCCTGTTTCCGACGCGAAGCAGGTTCGTACGGGAAAGATGTGCGCGGGTTAAACCGCCTCCACCAGTTCGACAAAGTGGAAGTGGTGCAGATTGCCCATCCCGAAAAATCGTATGAAGTTCTGGAAGAAATGGTAAATCATGTGGAATCGCTGGTAAGAAAGCTGGAACTTCCTTTCCGTATTTTACGTTTGTGTGGCGGCGATATGAGTTTTACCTCGGCGCTTACCTACGATTTTGAAGTATATTCGGCAGCCCAGAAAATGTGGCTTGAAGTAAGTTCGGTTTCCAATTTTGAATCGTTTCAGGCCAACCGCTTAAAACTACGCTACCGCGATGAAAATTCAAAAAAGCCACAACTGGCTCACACCCTGAACGGTAGCGCCCTGGCATTGCCAAGAATTGTAGCTGCTTTGCTTGAAAACAATCAAACTCCGGAAGGAATAAAAATCCCAAAAATTCTGATTCCGTACACCGGTTTTGAACTCATCAACTGAAATTAACCTAAATATTTTATAATCAAAGCTGTTCAAAACTGAACGGCTTTTTTTGTGTTGTTTTTATGCTTAAATTTGTCACTCCTGAAAAAACAAAGGAGCTATGGTTCAGGATACAGGAAACAAACTTATTGCCGCATTGGAGAAGCAGACCGAAAAGATCATCTATTTTTGTTCTGCCGAGAATATTTCGCCCAATCTGGCCGTTCACGAAATCAGAAAATCGTACAAACGGTTGCGGGCGCTGTTACAGTTTTTTGCTGAATGTAATACCAGCATTACAGATAGTTTTACAAAAGAAATTAAAACAGCCGGCAAAGTGCTTTCACCCATTCGCGAATCGTTTGTAAACATCCAGTTTTTTGAAAAAATAACCACCGGAAGCAATTTAATTTCAGAACGAAAAATCAAACAGGTAAAAGATTTGCTTTCAGAAAAAAACCGGGTTTTGATTGACGATGAAATTACAGGCACCGAAGTTATTCCCGGTATCATACAGTTTGTGAAACAGTTGCAACTGCAACTCAACATACTGAAGACCAGTTGCCCGTCGGTTTTACAATTAAAAACGCAACTCTCGGCAACATTTGCAGAAGGATACGAAATTTATCAAACCCTTGAGCCTGATTTTTCTCCCGTAAATATGCACGAACTCCGAAAAGTGCTAAAACAGCTCTGGTACCAGTTGGATTTTGTGAAATTCAAACACCCGCGTTACTTCCGGTTAAAATCATATCATCTAAATAAAATTACCGAACAATTGGGAATTGACCATGATTTGTTTGTTTTTCTGGAAGACCTGAAAGCCGGTGAATTTCATTTTAGTGAAGACGAAATGGTCATTCTGGATAACCAGGTACAACATCAGCGCGAATTGAACATGGTAAAACTTTTACCGCGCTTAAAACAATTTTTTAGTGAACCGCCTGAGATCTTCGACCGTAAACTGGATAAAATTTTCAAGATAAACTAAACATTCTTACTTCTTTACCAAATAATTTCCGAGCCCGCAAAGCGCCAGCACAACCATCAGAAACAAATCCATGCGCATGGTTCCCAGCACCTTTGGAAAAACACCGGTTTCGGAAAGAACAAAAACAGCCAGCCCCATTCCCGACATCAGAATCATAAACCATCCCTGTGGTTTTTTTGAAAGAATGGCCAGGATTACCAGCGGCCCCATCATGGCTGTGCCGGCAAAACTGGTACGCGCCAAAAGCACCAGCTGGTCGGAGCTCACCAGTGAAAAAATCAATGCGGCAAGGGCAAAACTAACAATGGCTATCCGGATGGGAGCGAGCGATTCGCTGCCTTTGTGCCCCA
>JAFGDX010000326.1 GCA_016931875.1 Prolixibacteraceae bacterium | reverse complement strand
TGGACAAATTTTAGTTTTGGCATCGTTGCTAAATGAATCGGCAGCAACTACATCCGTAGCAATAATAAGTTTTACACCTTTTTCTTTGGCTGCTTTTTCAATGTTTTTTGCGGTTTCAAGATAATCGTCTTCGCAAATGGAATCGCCCACACTGCCGCCATTGGCTTTTACAAAAGTGTAGGTCATTCCGCCACCTAAAATCAGGTTGTCCACTTTGCTCAGCAAGTTTTCGATGATGGTAATTTTCGATGAAACTTTGGCGCCACCCATAATGGCAGTTAACGGGCGTTGCGGATTTTTCACCACTTTGTCAAGACTTTCCACTTCGCTTTCAATCAGGTAGCCAAACATTTTATCGTTGGGGAAAAATTTGGCAATCACCGCCGTTGAAGCATGAGCGCGGTGTGCAGTGCCAAAAGCGTCATTCACCCAGCAGTCGCCGTTTTCAGCCAGTTTTTTTGCAAATTCTTCGTCGCCGGCTGTTTCTTCTTTATAAAAACGCAGATTCTCCAAAATCAAAACTTCGCCGGGCTTTATTTCCGAAGCCATTTTTTTTACTTCGTCGCCAATACAATCGGGAGCAATTTTAACGGTTGCACCATCCAGCAATTCCGACAAATGAGCAACCAGCGGTTTGAGTGAAAACTTTTCTTCGGGTCCGCTTTTCGGACGGCCGAGGTGAGACATGATAACGGGAGAACCACCATCTTTAATAATTTTTCTGATGGTAGGAAGGGCAGCCCGCATACGGGTGTCGTCAGTAATTTCAAAGTTTTCGTTTAACGGCACATTAAAATCAACCCGGATGAGGGCTCTTTTGCCTTTAAAGTTGTAGCTACTAATTGTTTGCATTTTATTATTTTTTTTGAGTTTTCGAAAATCAATCAAAGATAAGAAATAAATTCCGTGGCTTACATGAGTCATTTCCCCATAAAAGGAATTTAATGTTGTGGTAAACTTTAAAAGTCACGGTTTTCAGGCAATAAAAAACCAAATGAATTTCAAATCCGCTTTCACTAAATTCGAAAACCACAGTTTTGAAAATTAATTTTTTGAAGAATGGAATTGATTTGCGATTTGTTTTTTGATATTTGGTTATTTTTAACGCATGTTTTTCAAAGATATAATCGGACAAGAGGAAATAAAGAAGCGTTTAATCCGCTCGGTACAAAAAGAAAGAATCAGCCACGCACTGCTTTTTGCAGGCCAGGAGGGAACGGGAAAATTAGGACTGGCGCTGGCCTATGCACAATATATTTCGTGCCGGAACCGGGGTGAAACCGATTCGTGCGGAACCTGCCCGTCGTGCCACAAATACCAAAAACTTGCCCACCCCGATTTACACTTTGTTTTCCCGGTATTCAATTCGCCCAAAATAAAAAATCCGGTGAGTGACGATTTTATCAAGGAATGGCGCGAAATGGTGCTGAAAAACCATTATTTTGATTTAAGCCAGTGGCTCAGTTTTATTGATGCCGGAAATGCGCAGGGTTTGATTTACGAACGGGAAAGCAACTCAATTTACCGGAAACTGAACCTTAAATCGTTTGAGTCTGAATTCAAGGTAATGGTCATCTGGTTGCCCGAAAAAATGCATCTCAGCTGTGCAAACAAATTGCTGAAACTGATGGAGGAACCACCCAACAAAACCTTGTTTCTTTTGATTTCTGAAAACGAAGAGGCCATTATTTCCACCATCCGCTCGCGGGCACAATTAATAAAAGTGCCTTTTATCGACCATGAATCCATAAAAAACGCCCTGCTGGAAAAACAAGGCGCCGAACCCGAACTGGTTTCGGATGCGGTGCACCTGGCCAACGGAAATTATATAAAAGCGCTGGAATATTTATCGCCGGGAGAAGACAGCCCGTTTTATTTTCAGAAATTTCAGGAAATGATGCGTTTTGCCTATTCGCGGCAGGTGCTGGAGTTGATGAGCTGGGCTGATGAAATGGCGCAAGTGGGCCGCGACAAGCAAAAATCATTTTTTGATTTGGCGCTGCGGCTGGTTCGCGAATATTTTATTTTCAATATGAAAAAAATGAACCTCGTTTATTTAAACCGCGAAGAACAAGACTGGGGAAAACGGTTTGCACCTTTTATTAACGAGCGGAACATCATCCCCATATCGCAGGAATTTGAAATGGCTATCAAACACATTGCCATGAACGGAAACCCGCGGATTATTTTTCTGGATACCGCCCTGCGAATGGTTCGGTTAATAAAAAGATAATTCCTTTAACCCTACATTATTCCTGCCACACATCCTTTTCTATTTCCTGAATACTTTAATAGATTCGGTTTAAATAGGTTACATTTCGCCGGCAAATACGTATAATTATTATTTTTGTCCCTGTTGGAATGGATTAAAAACATCATTCTTTAAAATATTCCGACTTTAAACAGAGTTTATGAAAGATTTTGAAACAGATACTATTGAAAGAGGGATTTGCAATTTCAGTCAGTGCGGATGTGCCAAACTTCATGTAACTGATTGGCTGAGCGACATAAAATCAACCGTACCTACGCAGGATATTATTGAGGTACGTTTTAAAAATACGCGAAAAGATTATTACGTGAATGTAAACAACCTGAAACTTCAGGTGGGCGATTTGGTGGCTGTTGAGGCCAATCCGGGACACGATATCGGGATTGTTTCGTTAATGGGCGAGCTGGTAAACGAGCAAATGAAAAAACACAAAGTTACGCTTGTGAACGGCGAACTGCGAAAAATTTACCGGAAAGCCAAACAGGTTGACATCGACAAATGGAAAGAAGCCATTGCGCAGGAGCACCAAACCATGATCCGCTCGCGACAAATTACAGCCGATTTAAAACTTGATATGAAAATTGGCGATGTGGAATACCAGGGTGACAAAACAAAAGCTATTTTCTACTACATTGCCGATGGCCGTGTTGATTTCCGCCAGTTGATTAAAATTTTGGCAGAAACATTTCGCATCCGGATTGAAATGAAACAAATCGGCGCGCGGCAGGAAGCAGGCAGAATCGGAGGAATCGGGCCCTGCGGGCGGGAACTTTGCTGCGCCACCTGGATGAGTAATTTTGTGTCGGTAACAACCAATGCAGCGCGTTATCAGGAAATTTCGCTCAATCCGCAAAAACTGGCCGGCCAGTGTGGAAAACTAAAATGTTGTTTGAATTTTGAAGTGGATACCTATATTGACGCGCAAAAGGATTTTCCACCCAATCATATTCCGCTGGAAACTGAAGTTGGAACTTACGTATTTTTTAAAGCCGATATTTTTAACCGGAAATACTGGTACACCCTTCGCGGCAACTCCCCCTCCCCGCAGGTTGAAATTCCGGTGGAAATGGTAAAAGAGATTCAGCAGTTAAACCGGAAAGGGAAAAAACCTGAAAAAATAATTGTTGGGAGTACAGTGAATGTAAAAAATGAACTGGATACCTTTCACAATGTGGTTGGGCAGGAGGATTTGACCCGTTTCGACCGTCCCAAATCAAGATCGAGAAAAAAGAAAAGACATCAGAAAAGAACTTCAAACCGCAAACCCGATACGCAATGAAAAAATGTAAATACCCGCTTATTTTCTTCATTTTTATTTTTTTGATTTTTTCAGCGTGCGACAGGAACAGGGTTTTTGAAGATTATGTTGCCATTTCCGGGTCGCATTGGCACCAGGATTCGCTGGTACAATTCACAGTTCCGGTGAGCGACACGCTGCAACAACACAATTTGTATGTCAACATCAGAAATAAAACCAACTATTCATACAGCAATTTGTGGTTGTTTATCGAAATTGTCCAACCCGATGGAAAAGCGGTGAAAGATACTTTTGAAGTTGCTCTTGCCGACCCTTCGGGGAAATGGTTTGGCAACGGTTTTGGCGGCTTAAAAAGCCTGCAAAAAGTGTTTCGCCGCAATGTGTATTTTCCGGTTTCGGGCGATTACAAAATCAACATTCAACAGGGAATGCGCGATGAAAATCTGGAAGGCATCAGCGATATTGGGTTCAGGGTAGAAAAAATTCAGTAACGTGGGAAAAAACAAGCTGGCAAAATTTGAGGAAATGGAGCGCTTTGAACACGTGGTTCAGGCACCGTACAACAAAATTAAAAACGATGATTTTTATTTAAAAGGAAAGTGGAATACCGCTTTTTTTCAAAACCAAAATCCGGTGGTTCTGGAATTGGGCTGCGGAAAAGGGGAATACACCGTTGAACTGGCGGAGAAAAACCCATTGGTGAATTTTATTGGTGTTGATATAAAAGGTGCCCGCCTGTGGAAAGGTGCCAAACAAGCCCTCGATAAAAAACTGGCGAATGTGGCTTTTTTGCGTACCAATATCGAAATCATTCCGCAGTTTTTTGGCAAAAACGAGGTAGATGAAATCTGGCTCACTTTCCCCGACCCGCAAATGAAAAAAACACGAAAAAGACTCACTTCCACTACCTTTCTGAAAAAATACAAATCCTTTCTGAAAAACGACGGAACTATTCATTTAAAAACCGACAGTAACTTTCAGTTTACCTACACCCGCGAACTGGTTCATCTCAACCATTTTGAAATTCTTGCAGAAACCGGTAATCTTTATGAATCGGACCTTTTGAACGAAACGCTGCAGATTAAAACTTTTTATGAAAAACAGTGGCTGGCCCGCGGAATAACCATAAAATACATTGCATTCCGGCTTAATAACAAGCCGTTTGAAGAGCCCGATATTGAAATTGAAAACGACGACTACCGCAGTTTTGGCCGAAGTGCGAAAGATATTCATTAGTTTTGAGTAATGAGACTTGAGTAGTGAGTAGTAAGAAAGAAAAATGTGAGATGTCACAATCCTCAGATCTGAAAATCTAACAGTCAGAAAAATGAGCGATTTTTTTACACAGGTTTACGAAGTAGTCAAACAAATTCCAGCCGGGCGGGTAACTTCCTACGGCGCCATTGCAAAATATCTGGGAACCACCGGTTCGGCACGAATGGTGGGCTGGGCAATGAATGCCGCTGCCAGCCACCCTGAGTTTGTGCCGGCACACCGCGTGGTAAACCGCAACGGGCTGCTCACCGGAAAACACCATTTTGACACACCCAACGCCATGAAAGAACTGCTTGAAGCCGAAGGTTTTGAATTTGACGGCGACCAGATCCTAAATTTTAAAGAGCGGTTTTGGGACCCGGGGAAAGAGCTGGGATGACAAATTTCCTCCCAATAATTAAGAATTTACATGGTTTCTTCAATCTCTTGAGCAATCAAGTCAATCATATCCTTCACCGGAATAAAAAGGGGCTCAACTGAGTTTTGATCGTAATCAAAAATATTATCATAATCTCCTTTTTGCCTCCAGTCAAGAAGCTCAGATAAAAGCCGGCCATATTTTTTGTCAAATCTTCCTGTTTTTACAAATAATTGTGAAAACTTACTTTTAGCTGATGAATGTGATTTAACTTGAATATCATTTAAAACAAGAATAGCATTTACCGCATAAAATAGAGAATAATAAAGTCTGTTAACGGCTGAATTCCAGAACCCGTTTTCCGCCAAAATTTTTGCGGCCTCTAATGTTTTATACGCTGTTTCAATCCGATATCTAACATATTCAGCCTTCTCCTTGTTTTTCATATCCTCACACCTTCCTGTGTAACATTTTTAAAAAACGGAGTTATTTTTTGTCTTGACTGCCAATCATTTTTTGAATACACAAAAACCGAAAATACTTCACCAGTCTCCAATTCCAAATCGTAAAGTTTATCACGAAACTTCCTTTCCACCTGAAAATCGGAAGCATAACTTGTCAGGATTAAAATATCCCAGTCTGAATCCTTTCGTTCATCGCCGCGTGCCCGTGAACCATACAAAACTACCTCCGCCGACGAATCAATATCATTAATGTATTCTCGAATCAGTTTTGTGATGTATTTTGTTTTCGCTTTCATAACTCAAAAGTATAAAATATGAACAAAATTATTATGATTCATATCTTCCTGTTTTTCATCTTTTTAATAAATTCCTGTTTTGGTATACCTTTATTTTTTATCCTAACAAAAATTGTCATACCCGATTAACCCAAAAATCGTATCAACTTCATATGGTGTTACACGATTAGTTCCTACAAGCCGGTCAATTGCTTTGAATATTGTTTAATCTTATTTCTGATCAAACGACAATAAAAAGTCAATTGCAGCTTTGTAACCTCTTTGTCTGGCATTTTAATTCCTTGTTGGATTAAAAAATGTTTACGGGCAAAAACTTGAACTTCTCGTATATTGTTTGAACAATTGCGTATGATTACAAAACTCAATCAATTCATACAAAAAAGTATTTTTTAGCCGATTATTTGTAAGTTTGCACCTGAAGAAATAAAAGCATAAATCATTGCAAGCAAAAGTTCAAAATAATTACTTTTGCATATTGTTTTTTGAGCAAAATTTAAAATTAGCAGTCGATTGTTATGGCAGAAATTCCACGTAAATTAATTGTCCCCAAAAATGTTACTGATGCGTTGAGAGAAGTGAAATATCCGGGCAGCAACGAAGATATTGTATCGCTCGACATGGCGCAGGAAATCCGCATAGCCGGGCAGCGGGTAAGTTTTTCGCTGGTTTTCCAGAAAAGTGATGATCCAAATATCGAGCAGGTGGTTCTGGAATGCGAAAAAGCCATTAAAAAACAATTGGGCGACCAGGTGGAAATTGAAGACAACATCGCTGTAAAATTTTTGCACGATATGGAACGTCCCATTTTGCCCAAGGTTAAAAATATTGTGGCAGTTGCCTCGGGAAAAGGGGGAGTTGGAAAATCTACTGTTGCTGTAAACCTTGCTGTTGCCCTGGCCAATTCAGGCGCCAAAGTGGGCCTGATTGACGCAGATATTTTTGGCCCTTCAATTCCCAAAATGTTTGGAGCCGAAGATATGCGGCCAACCGGCGAAAAGGTGGACGGCCGCGAGGTAATTAACCCCGTGGAAAAATACGGTGTGAAATTTCTTTCGGTTGGTTTTTTTGTCGATACCGAAAGCGCCATCATCTGGCGCGGGCCAATGGCTTCGAATGCATTGAAACAACTGATTTCGGAAGGGAACTGGGGCGAATTGGACTACCTGTTAATCGACCTGCCTCCCGGAACCAGCGATATTCATCTTACCCTTGTTCAGTCGGTTCCCGTAACCGGTGCAATAATTGTTACAACACCCCAGGATGTGGCATTGGCCGATGTAATTCGCGGAACCAGCATGTTCCGGAGCAAATCAATTGATGTGCCTGTACTCGGGTTAATTGAAAATATGGCGTGGTTTACTCCCGCCGAACTTCCTGAAAACAAATATTAT
>JAFGDX010000032.1 GCA_016931875.1 Prolixibacteraceae bacterium | reverse complement strand
TGCGAAAGTATCCAAGAACCTGTCATTCCGATGCGAAGCGAGGAATCTCATAAAATTAACCGGACAGTATTGGCTTTTTACAAACAACGGCAAAAACCAACAACCGGATTTGTTTTGAAGTAAAAAAGTGAAATACAAAACAAAGCCGCAGCAGTGGCACAGTTTCGGGCAACAATTGGCGGTAATTTTCTGTTGTACAGGAAGCAAAAACAACAATTATAAAAATGAATTGGATACTATTAACCATAGCCGGGCTTTTTGAAGTAGCTTTTGCATTCTGCCTCGGAAAAGCAAAAGAGACCGCAGGAAATGAAATGTATTTATGGTATGCGGGATTTGTTATAACGCTTGTAATGAGCATGGGACTGTTAATAAAAGCAACCCAAACCATACCCATCGGCACGGCCTATGCCGTGTGGACAGGAATTGGAGCGGTGGGGACCGTGCTGGCAGGAATTTTTGTGTTTAAGGAACCGGTTACTTTTCTGCGGCTGTTTTTCCTGACAACGCTGATTGTTTCACTGGTTGGATTAAAAGCCGTATCGCACTAAAAATGAAACTACAGATAAAAAAAGTTTCGGATAAAGAACTGGCACGCTTGCAAAAAATAGGCGTAGAAACCTTTGCTGAAACCTTTTCTTCTGAAAACAGCGAGGAAAATATGCAGGAGTACCTGAAAAGCGAATTCTCTGCCGAAAAACTAAAAGCAGATCTGGCCGACAAAAATGTTGAATTTTATTTTGCAGAGCTCGACGGAAAAGTAACCGGATATTTAAAAATAAATTTCGGACCCTCGCAAACCGAAATAAAAAACGAAAACTCCCTTGAAATTGAACGGATTTATGTTTTGGAAGAATTTCACGGAAAAAAAGCAGGGCAATTCCTTTTTGAAAAGGCGATGGAAACCGCGAAGGAAAAAAAAGTGGATTATGTTTGGTTAGGCGTTTGGGAACATAATCCGCGGGCAATCCGGTTTTATGAAAAAAACGGATTTGTGGCATTTGACAAACACATTTTTAAACTCGGGAAGGACAGGCAGACCGACATTATGATGAAACGAATGGTGAAAAACGGCAGCAGGTAACAATCCGGCGGACGGGTGGGCCCGGCAAGCCATGGCCTGAATACACCACCCATTGGGATGGATTTTGGGAACAAAAAACAAAGGGCAGCAGGTGCCGGTTTTCAACGCAACCAACCCCGTGCCTTATCCGTCTGTAAGTAAAATCAATAAGAAATCGCATGAAACAAACCTGCATTCCGGTTTTTATATTTGCCCTGCTATTGACAGCTTGTGAAAAGGAAGATACAGATACCAACTGTAAAGACCGCTACTACTATTATCATTCAGAGAAGATTCCTTTAACGGAAATCCCGAATCAGGCATCTGTATCATTTTATGATACTCTTTCCGCCGAAACAATTCAACAACGAATTGGTCAATTTCAGGAGATGAACATTCTTTCCATTCCGGCAAATAACAAGTATGCAATCGTATCAATCCACTCCGGAAATTGCAATGAAACGGATAAACTGCTTGCCGCTGTAAAAAACGATTCCGCAATCAGCAACTGCAATAAATTTTTTGTTACCGAAGAAGGATATACCCTCGGAATTTCTGATGTTTTTGTATGTAAAGTAAAAAGCGGCACAACCCAAAACCAATGGATGGAATTGATACCTGCGAATAAGGTGGAAATAATAAAATCCAATGCATCCGGGGGGCATTATACCATCCGGGCCGATAAACATTCGGAGGGCGATGCTCTGGATATGGCTAATACGTTTTTTGAAAGTAATTTTTTCGAATATGCAGAACCCGAATTTATCGTCAGTTACGGAACCTATGAATAAAAAATAATAATACAATCCGGTAAAACTTTCCGCCAACAGGGGAGTGTGTTATCTGTTTCGGGGTGGTTTTATACGGTTGGGTATCGTTTTTGCCAAATTTCAGTTTTATTCCTGTTTTCTGCTTTTGATTGCACCAAAAGCCTTCTTTTTCGAAACAAATTTGCAGTCGCTGGTTTTGATTGGCCTCCCTTTTTCGCCTTTATTTGCGGCACATACTACTGCTGGTTGTCGGAAAACAACAACAAGTAGCGGATTTACAACCAAAAGGATCCACGTTTTTAATGATTTCCGAAATGCATCCCTGTATCTTTGCTGTGTCAGAAAAAAATAACAACAAAAAGAAGTTACAATGGAAACAAAAAGAATTGGCAGTAAAATAGCCGAAGCACGGAAGAGAATCAATATTTCGCAGGCGGAGCTGGCCGGGCGTCTGTTCATCAGTCCGCAGGCAGTTGGAAAGTGGGAACGCGGGGAGTCGATGCCCGACATTGTTACCTTTAACCGTCTCGCAGAAATCCTGGGGGTTGACCTCAATTATTTTTCAGAAAACAGTTTGTTGGCGGACGGTGAACCGGAAGTAAAAATAACCCGGGATGCTGACTCTCGCAGGCAAGCCGGGCAGGAGGATGCTGATCTTTCCCGTTGGCCGGAAGCGCAAAACCTGGCCAACTTCAGCGGGAGCAATTTACCGGAGAGCGACTTTGCCGGGGTTACCGCGCGGAATGGCAAATTTGAAGGAAGCGCGTTGCGCGGCTCCGACTTTTCGGGCGCTGACCTCACCGGCAGTTCATTTAAGGCCAGCGATTTGCGCGAAACAAACTTTGACGGTGCAAATCTAACCGACTGTCGCTTTTATGCGCTTGACCTTTCGGGAGCGAGCTTCCGGCAATCCATCCTTGTGCGTACCCATTTCAGTGCATCGGGACTTGAAGGGGCCAAATTCGTCGATGTAAAACTGACCAACGCCAAACTGACCGGGACTGACCTTCGGAAAACCGTTTTTGAAAACTGTATTTTTGATGGTGTTGACTTTGCAAAATCCGATCTGCGGGGGCAGTGCCTCGACGGGCAAACCTTTACAGGAGTAAGTTTTGATGATTCGGCACTCAAAGAAGTTAGTTTC
>JAFGDX010000325.1 GCA_016931875.1 Prolixibacteraceae bacterium | reverse complement strand
AGTTTTACCGTGTTGCGGAATGCAGGAAGTTTTCCGCATTTTGCAGGTCTTCCGGTGTGTCGATACCGATACTCTGATGGCTTGTTTCTGCCACTTTTATTTTGAAACCGTTCTCAAGCCACCTGAGTTGTTCCAGCGATTCTGTTTTCTCCAGTTTTCCCTGTGGTAACCGGGTTATTTTTTGCAGAACTTCGGTTTTGTAGGCATACATTCCAATGTGTGCCCAGTAGAGAAACTTGATGTGCCATTTTTTTTCTTCCATTCCCCGGAAATAGGGAATTGGCGACCGGCTGAAATAGAGCGCGTTGAAAGAATTGTCGATGACTACTTTGGGACGGTTCGGATTGAACAGTTCATCGCCTGAGTCAATTTTTTTTACCAGCGTGGCAATTTCTTCATTTCCTGTAAAACAAGATTTCAAAAGCTCAATCTGTTCCGGCTGAATAAAAGGTTCATCACCCTGTACATTAATAACCACATCGAAACTGAACTTGCCGGAAAGAATGCGGGCGGCTTCTGCACAACGGTCGGTTCCGCTTTGGTGTTCTTTTGATGTCATCACGGCATTTCCGCCAAAACTTTGCACCACCTCAAAAATACGGTCGTCGTCGGTGGCTACCCACACATTTTCAATGGCTTTCGAAACATTTTTAACAACATGCTGAATCATTGGAATGCCGTTAAGCAGCGCCAGTGGTTTCCCCGGAAAGCGAGTCGATTCATAACGTGCCGGTATAATTGCTGCAAAATTCATTCTGAAAATTTTTGAAACAAAGATAGGTATTGAATTGTGTTATCTTTCAACAAATGTAAAACTTTATTCGGGTTGCTCAGGATTTAACAATGAAACCTAAAAAAGGTTAATTCTAAACGGAAGGGAAGTATTGCCAGCGAAAAATTGTAAATTTGCGCTTTATTTACGAATTATGGATATTCAGGGAATAAAACAAAGGTTTGAAATTATTGGAAATTCACCCGGGCTAAACAGGGCAATTGAGATTGCCGTGCAGGTAGCACCAACCGATCTTTCCGTGTTGATAACCGGAGAAAGCGGAACTGGAAAAGAGATATTCCCGCAAATTATTCATCAGTTTTCGAGCCGGAAACACGGGAAGTACATTGCTGTAAACTGCGGAGCCATTCCGGAAGGAACGATTGATTCCGAACTTTTTGGCCACGAAAAAGGAGCATTTACCGGCGCTCTTTCCGACAGAAAAGGATATTTTCAGGAAGCCGACGGCGGCACCATTTTTTTGGATGAAATTGGTGAACTCCCGCTTTCAACACAGGTGCGTCTGCTGCGTATTCTGGAAACCGGTGAGTTTATAAAAGTGGGTTCTTCAAAAGTAATAAAAACCAATGTGCGGGTAATTGCCGCCACCAACGTAAATATTCCGGTGGCAATTGAACAGGGGAAATTCAGGGAAGATTTATATTACCGTTTAAATACCGTGCCCGTAATTATAAATCCGTTGCGCGAACGGCCCGAAGATGTTTATCTTTTGTTTCGGAAATTTGCACGCGATTTTGCTGAAAAATACAGGATGCCTCCGATTCAACTGGATGAGGAAGCGCGGATTTTACTGGTAAATTACCCCTGGCCCGGAAATGTGAGGCAGTTAAAAAATATTACGGAACAAATTTCTATTATTGAACAAAACCGTGATATTTCGGGAGAGGTACTGAAAAATTATTTACCCGACAATAATGTAAAAAACTTACCAGCCTTACTCTCCAGCAAACAGCAGGAAAGTTCGTTTGCCAACGAACGCGAGATTTTGTACAAGGTTTTGTTTGATATGAAGCGGGATATGACCGATTTGAAAAAGCTGGTACTCGATTTAATGGAAAAAAGGGATTCGCCCATTTCACGCGATCAGGCGCAAATAATCCGAAATTTGTACAATACCGAAAACGGAAGTTTAATCCCGGACGAACCCCAGTCAAAATCGATTCATATTGAACACCTGGATAAAGATAATATTCAGGATACCGAGGAATATGTGGAAGAATCGCTTTCGCTGGAAGACAAAGAAATTGAGCTCATAAAAAAAGCGCTCGAAAAACACAACGGGAAACGAAAATACGCGGCACAGGAATTGGGTATTTCGGAACGAACACTGTACAGAAAAATAAAGGAATACGATATTAATGGGTAGATGTAACAACTTGGGAAAATTGAACCGGCTGACTATGCTGGTTTTTGCTTTGGTTATTTTACTAACCGGCTGTAAAATTAACTATTCGTTTACAGGGGTCAACCTGTCGCCCGAAATAAAAACATACACGGTTTACTATTTTCCCAACCGGGCACGCCTGGTAAACCCAAATCTGAGCCAGTCGTTTACCGAAGATTTAAGAGATAAATTGCAGCGCCAGACTTCGCTGAATGAAGTGCAGGACAACGGCGATTTGATTTTTGAAGGACAGATAGAGAACTACGATGTCAGGCCAATGTCGATTCAGAAAGACGACATGGCCGCTCAAAACCGGCTTACCATTACTGTTCGGGTAAAATATACCAACAGTGTTAATCCCGACCAAAGTTTTGAGCAGTCGTTTACAGCGTACGAAGATTTTGATAGTACCAGCAGTTTAAGCGACGTGGAAGATGGGTTGGTGCCCGAGATTGTTCAAAAACTGCTGGAAGATATTTTTAATGCAACCGTGGCCAACTGGTAAAAATGCAGAAAGAAGAATTTTTTGACATAGTAAATCACAAAACAGCACTTTCCGTTGAAAATACAAAGGAGTTAAAAAAGGTTGCCGGCGAATTTCCCTATTTTCAGGTGGCGCAAATTGTGTATCTGAAAAATTTAAAGGAAACATCAAGTCCTGAGTTCGAAACTGTGCTAAAAAGGGTAGCTGTTTCGGTTCCCGACCGGAAAAGGTTGTACAGGTTTTTGAATACCAGGCACGAGTTGGTTGACGATAAAAGGGAAATCCAGGCTGAAACGGAAAATTTGCCGGTATTTAATTTGGAATACAGCGAAGAAAACCCATCGAAAAACGCATTGATCGATAAATTCTTATCTTCCGACGTGGGGAAAATATCCCGAAACCCTGAAGCGGAAAACAACCTGGAGCGGGCTGAAAACGAGGTGATAAAAAAATCGGTTGAGGAAGATGATGAGATAGTTACCGAAACACTGGCAGGCATTTATTTTCAGCAAAAAAAATATGACAAGGCGCTGCATGCTTTCCGAAAATTAAGTTTGAAATATCCGGAAAAAAGTGTTTACTTTGCAAGCCGAATTGAAGAAATTGAAAAAGTAAAGAACATTTAATAAACGAAAAATGTACACATTAATAACCGTTTTAATATTTATCGTTTGTATCCTTTTAGTTCTTATCGTACTGGTACAGAACTCAAAAGGCGGCGGTTTGGCAAGTAACTTTCAATCGTCGAACCAGGTAATGGGTGTTCGCAAAACCACCGATTTTCTTGAAAAGGGAACATGGGTTTTGGCAGGTGCACTTTTGGTTTTGTCGGTTTTGGGCTCGGCATTTATTCCACGCCAGCAGGCCGGTGTAAACGAATCGATGGTGCGCGACCAGATTGAAAATACGGTTGACCCAACCCAGGTACCCAGTTTCCCGACTACACCTCCGGCAACTACAAACCAGCAGAACACTGAAACTCCGGCTGGCGGAGACGACAACGGACAACAATAGAGTTTTTGAGATATACAATATAAAAAGAGCCGCTTTTCGAAAGGGAAGCGGCTCTTTTTTTTCTGAGAACCGGACACTGCAACCGACTACTTTTAGTTTCAGGCTACTAACCTTTCCACGATTGAAGATTGAGCATTCAATGTTGGAAACTTAACCTGCAAACCTTGTTCGAAGTTGTTTGAAATATTCGAACATTCTCCAAAAGGAGTCCTTTGGATAAACCTGCAAACTTTCAAATATTCAAACTTCCAAACCTTCAAACCTTTCCGAACAACCAGTGACGACAACTGCGACTGCAAACTTCCTTCCATTCTTAATTCTGAGAACTGAAAACTGTGACTGCAAACTTTCTCCCTCTTTTTAATTCTGAAAACTGAAAACTGTGACTGCAAACTTTCTCCCTGCTGTCAGCATGACAGAAGTTTTGTCATTTGTCTTAATTTCCTGACACCATGTGTTTTATGCCTGAGTTTGTTGCAGCGGTGAATTTTTTAGATGCAATTTTGTCTTGATTTCCACTAAAACCAACCATTCCGGGTGCTTGGCACAAAATATGATAATGGTGGGTGTCGATTTTTGAAAAATTATAAATGTTTAATGTATAAAACTAAACAACTATGGCAGATTTAAAAGGTAAAATTCTGGCTGGTAAAATCCTGGTTCAACCACAGGAAGCCGAAGAGAAGACAGTGAGTGGAATTATTATTCCTGATTCAGCAAAAGAAAAACCGCAAGTAGGGACCGTTGTACTGGTGGGTGCCGCTAAAAAAGACGAACCCATGGAACTGAAAGTGGGAGACGTGGTTTTCTACGGTAAATATTCCGGGACCGAGTTGAACATTGACGGAACAGATTATTTGTTAATGTCACAAACTGACGTTTTGTACATCGCTTAATCAAAATCAAAAAAAAGAAGAATATTATGGCAAAAGAAATTAAATTCGACATTGAAGCGCGCGATATGTTGAAAAGCGGCGTTGACCAATTGGCAAACGCTGTAAAAGTAACATTGGGGCCCAAAGGCCGTAATGTGGTAATCGAGAAAAAATTTGGTGCACCACAAATTACCAAAGATGGTGTAACAGTAGCAAAAGAAATAGATTTGGCCGACGCCTATGAAAACCTGGGCGCTCAAATGGTGAAAGAAGTAGCTTCGAAAACCGGCGACGATGCTGGTGACGGAACAACTACTGCAACTGTTTTGGCTCAGTCGATTATTAACGTAGGTTTGAAAAACGTTGCCGCCGGGGCCAACCCGATGGATTTAAAACGCGGTATCGACAAGGCGGTTATAAAAGTGGTTGAAAGCATTGCCAGTCAGGCGCAAACCATTGGAGACGACTATGCTAAAATTGAATCGGTTGCCAAAATCTCAGCAAACAACGATGACGTTATCGGTAAACTGATTGCCGAAGCCATGCAAAAAGTTCATAAAGAAGGTGTTATCACCATCGAAGAATCAAAAGGTACCGATACTTATGTTGATGTGGTGGAAGGAATGCAGTTCGACCGTGGGTACATTTCACCGTATTTTGTAACCGACGCAGAGAAAATGGCCGCTGAACTCGAAAATCCTTTCATTCTTATTCATGATAAGAAAATCAGTACCATGAAAGATCTTCTCCCGGTACTGGAAGCAACTGCACAAACCGGTCGCCCGTTAATGATTATTGCTGAAGATGTTGACGGTGAAGCACTGGCAACCCTGGTAGTAAACCGTTTGCGTGGCTCACTGAAAGTATGTGCGGTTAAAGCGCCCGGTTTTGGCGACCGCAGAAAAGAAATGCTGGAAGACCTTGCCATCCTGACCGGTGGTTCAGTTATTACCGAAGAAAAAGGTATGAAACTGGAACAGGCTACCATCGATATGCTGGGACAGGCCGAAAAAATTACCGTTGATAAAGAAAATACAACGATTGTGAACGGTTCGGGCGATGAAAAAAATATCGCGGCCCGCGTTGGACAAATCAAAAAACAAATTGAAACAACCACTTCTGATTATGACAGGGAAAAGTTGCAGGAACGTTTGGCCAAACTGGCCGGTGGTGTTGCTGTAATTTATGTTGGAGCAGCTTCAGAAGTTGAAATGAAAGAGAAAAAAGACCGTGTTGACGATGCATTGAGTGCAACCCGCGCAGCGGTTGAAGAAGGAATTGTTCCCGGTGGTGGCGTAGCATACATCCGTGCAATTGATGCTCTGAACAGTATCAAAGGCGACAATGACGATGAACAAACCGGTATAGATATTATTAAACGCGCCATTGAAGAACCGCTTCGGCAAATTGTTGAAAATGCCGGTAAAGAAGGTGCGGTTATTGTTCAGAAAATCAAAGAAGGAAAAGACGACTTTGGTTATAATGCTCGCGTGGATGAATACCAGAATCTGTATGAAGCAGGTGTTATCGATCCGGCAAAGGTTGCCCGTGTGGCTCTTGAAAATGCTGCCTCAATTGCTGGTATGTTCTTAACCACCGAAACAGTAATTGTGGAAGAAAAAGAAGATAAACCAGCCATGCCGGCAGGTGGTCCCGGAATGGGTGGAATGGGTGGAATGATGTAATAACAGAAACTCATAATAGAATTAAAAAAGCTCTTCTCTGTTTAGGGAAGGGCTTTTTTTGCGTTTCTAAAAACTGACGATTGTCAGAGACTGCTTTTTAACATCTTTTTTAAAAATGTAAAACCCTGATATGCAGTAATTTGATTATTGATGAATATTTTGGTGTTTTCTGTTTTTTGTTTTTTTTGATTTCTACCTTTACTCATTATTTCAAAATAAATAAAGAAATGAAAACAGATATAAATGAATTTATTGCTGATTTGGAAAAAAGAACCCCGGGTGAAAAAGAATTTCACCAGGCAGTGGAAGAAGTAATTGGTTCAGTGTGGGAATTTTATGAAAAAAACCCCAGGTATCAGAAAGCCAAAATTCTGGAACGAATGGTTGAACCCGAGCGGGTTATTATGTTTCGTGTGCCATGGGTCGACGACCGCGGTGAAGTACAGATTAACCGCGGCTACCGGATTGAATTTAATTCGGCACTCGGGCCCTACAAAGGCGGGCTTCGGTTTCACTCCAGTGTAACACTCAGTATTCTGAAATTTCTGGGTTTTGAACAGACTTTTAAAAATAGTTTGACTACACTTCCAATGGGAGGCGGAAAAGGCGGCTCCGATTTTAGCCCAAAAGGAAAAACCGATGGTGAAATAATGCGTTTCTGCCAGAGTTTTATGACCGAGTTGTATCGCCACATTGGGCCCAATACCGATGTTCCAGCCGGCGATATTGGTGTTGGCGGCCGCGAAATTGGTTATCTTTTCGGGCAGTACAAACGGCTAAAAAACGAATTTACCGGTGTTCTCACCGGAAAAGGCCTTGCCTGGGGCGGAAGTTTGATTCGCCCGGAAGCCACCGGGTTTGGTGCTGTTTACTTCGCACAGCACATGTTTCACCGTATTGGGGAAGACATTGAAGGGAAAATTATCTCGGTATCAGGTTTTGGAAATGTGGCCTGGGGAGCTATTACGAAAATAAATGAGTTGGGAGGGAAAGTGGTTACTATTTCGGGTCCCGATGGTTATGTTTATGATCCGGAAGGAATTTCGGGAGATAAGGTGGACTATTTACTTGAGCTTCGCGCTTCCAACAACGACATTGTTGAACCTTATGTGAATGAATTTGGTGGTCAGTTTTTTGCCGGAAGACGTCCCTGGGAAGTGCCGGTTGATTTGGCAATGCCGTGTGCAACAGAAAATGAAGTGGACTTGGAAGATGCAAAAATCCTGGTCAAAAACGGGTGCAAAATGCTCGCTGAAACATCAAATATGGGATGTACTGCCGAAGCAGTTGACTTTTTGGGCGGGCATATTGATTATGCACCGGGAAAGGCAGTAAACGCTGGGGGAGTTGCTGTTTCGGGACTGGAAATGTCGCAAAACAGCATGCGCATTAACTGGCCGCGCGAAGAAGTTGATGCCCGTCTGAAAGTGATTATGAGCAACATCCATGAAACTTGTGTTCATTACGGAAGTAATGGAAAATCAGTTGATTATGTAAAAGGCGCCAATGTTGGCGGATTTGTAAAAGTTGCGGAGGCAATGCTGGCTCACGGAATCGTGTAAATACATTTTCAAGCGGCCCAATATTAATTTATCCTGAAATACAGTAAAATTTAATCTATTGGTAAAATAGAACTTGTGTTTCAGGATAAAACTCTTTATATCTTCGTCGAAATTTTATTTTATGCTAATTGATACACACTCTCACATTTATACTGAAGATTTTTCACATGACTTTGACGATGTGATTCAAAATGCCTACAATAATAATGTAAAGAAAATTATTCTTCCCAATATTGATTCCGGTACTGCCAAACATCTTATCGACGTATCCAATTCCTATCCGCATTTGTGTTATCCTTTAATGGGGCTGCACCCTACTTCGGTTGATGAAGATTACAAGCAGGAACTGGAAGCAGTTGAATACTGGTTTGAAAAGCATAAATTTTACGGGGTTGGCGAAATTGGGATTGATTTGTATTGGTCGCAGGCATTATTGAAACAGCAGGAAGATGCATTCAGAGTTCAGATAAAATTGGCAAAAAATAGAAATCTACCGATTGTAATTCATGTAAGAAATTCATTCAAAGAGATTTATAAAATTGTGAAAGAAGAACAGGACGGACGCTTAAAAGGTATATTTCACTGTTTTTCAGGGAGCGTTGAAGAGGCCCGGAAAATAATCGATTTGGGTTTTTTACTCGGAATAGGAGGCGTTGTAACTTTTAAAAACAGTACTTTAAATGAAGTAATTCCCAATTTCGATTTGTCAAACATGGTGCTCGAAACCGATTCACCCTATCTGGCGCCGGTTCCCAAAAGAGGGCGAAGAAACGAAAGTGCATATTTGGTATATGTGGCCCAGAAAGTTGCCGAAATTTATAATGTCCCGGTTGAAAAAGTTGCTGAAATAACGACTTTAAATGCACGAAGTTTATTTGGAATTTGATAAATTGCATTTACATTTCAACCTGTTTTAATGAATCACGATAAAAATCGAAAAGCTTCAATACTAATTATCTACACCGGTGGCACAATCGGCATGGTTCAGCATCCGCAAACAGGAACGCTTGCTCCAGTAAAATTTGATAAAATTACGGATGAAGTCCCGGAGCTAAGCAAATTCAACTACAACATCAAAACCGTTGTTCTGAATCCGGTTCTCGATTCGTCCAACATGAACCCGGCCGTTTGGATAAAAATTGCCCGAACCATTCAAAAAAATTACAATTTATTTGATGGGTTTGTCATTTTGCACGGAACCGACACCATGGCTTACACTGCCTCGGCATTAAGTTTTATGTTTGAAAATTT
>JAFGDX010000324.1 GCA_016931875.1 Prolixibacteraceae bacterium | reverse complement strand
TTTGTTTGCCTCCGCCCGGTAAGGTGGTTTAAGGGAGTCCCGTCGCCGGTGCGTTTTCCGTCGTTGGTAGATATGCACATTTTCCGCGAAAATACAGAAGACATTTATGCGGGAATTGAATATATGACGGGCGAACTGGATGCAAAAAAATTCAGAGATTTTCTCATCAACGAAATGGGAGTGGATAAAATCCGGTTTCCTGAATCCTCTTCTTTTGGAATAAAACCGGTTTCAAAAGAAGGCTCGGAAAGATTGATCAGGGCAGCTATCAACTATGCTATTCAACGCCAACTGCCTTCAGTAACGCTTGTTCACAAGGGAAACATCATGAAATTTACCGAAGGAGCTTTTAAGATTTGGGGCTATGATCTGGCTGAAAATGAATTTGGAAACCACACGTTTACGTGGCGGCAGTTTGAAACCATCAAAAAAGAAAAAGGACAGATGGATGCCGAAAAAGCACTGAATGAGGCCAAAAAAGCAGGAAAAGTAATTATCAAAGATGTTATTACCGATGCTTTTCTTCAGGAATCGTTGCTCCGTCCCTACGATCATTCAGTTATTGCAACCATGAATTTAAACGGCGATTATATTTCGGACCAGCTGGCAGCCATGGTGGGCGGCATTGGCATCTCTCCGGGAGCCAACATCAATTACAAAAGCGGATATGCCATTTTTGAAGCCACCCACGGAACGGCTCCAAACATTGCAGGAACAGGCAATGCAAATCCGAGTTCGCTTATTCTTTCGGGAGTGATGATGCTGGAATACATGGGATGGGACAAAGCAGCCGAACATGTGTATGATGCAATGGAACACACTTTTGCAAAACGACGGGTTACTTCTGATTTGTATGCCCAAATGGAAGGAGCAACACTGATGACCACTTCCGAATTTGCAGAAGAGATCATTAAAAACATGCACTGATAGTACATTCTGGATAATTAATAACAAATACAAAATACAATGGAATACATTAAGTACAGATTTTTTCAAAAAGCCAGCAAATGCTCAAAAGAATTTCAAAAACTAAAAAATGAATATTCTGACAAAGTAATTGCACAGGTTACCCTCGGACAGGTTTTAACCGGTATGAAAGGAATTCCGCTACTGGTGACCGACACTTCAAAACTCGACCCGGAGGAGGGTATCCGTTTCAAGGGGTATTCAATTCCCGAACTGCAGCAAAAACTGCCCCGTATGAATCCGGAAGGTGAACCGCTGCCCGAAGGTTTGTTTTACCTGATGCTGATTGGCGAAATTCCGGCCCAGGAAGATGTAATCAACCTTTCGAAAGACTTTGCCACAAGAGCACATGTTCCGCAACACGTTTTTGATGTAATTGATGCAATGCCAAAGAACTCGCGGCCAATGACCCAGTTTAGCGCGGCAATTCTGGCCATGGCTACCGAATCCATTTTCCAGAAAGCATACCGCGCAGGAGTAAGTAAAAAGTTCTACTGGGATGCTACCTATGAAGATGTAATGAACCTCATTGCAAGGCTTCCTCATATTGCTGCATACATTTACCGCAGAAATTTTCATAACGATAATCACATTGAACCAAATCCGCGTTTGGACTGGGCAGGAAACCTGGCGCATATGATGGGTTTTGACTCGGAAGATATCCGGAGGTTGTTCCGCTTATACATGGTCATCCATGCCGACCACGAAGGAGGAAACGTATCGGCTCACACGGCCCACCTGGTTGGCTCGGCATTAAGCAATCCGTACTATGCCTACGCAGCTGCCATGACCGGACTGGCAGGCCCGTTACACGGTTTTGCCAATCAGGATGTTATTCACTGGATGTTTGAGATGCTGGAATATCTTGATACCGACTCGCCAACCGATCAGCAGGTGGAAGATTACTGCAAAAAAACCCTGCAGGAAGGACGCGTTATCCCGGGTTACGGACATGCGGTATTACGCAAAACCGACCCGCGATTTACAGCACAGCAGGAGTTTGCCAATAAATACATAAAAGACGACACCATGGTAAATCTTGCCAACCAGTTGTATCGCATCGTTCCGCCTATTCTTTCCGATATTGCCAAAATCAAAAACCCATGGCCCAATGTCGATGCATTCAGCGGTTCGTTGTTGTACCATTACGGAATCAAAGAATATACTTTTTACACCGTATTATTTGGAGTTTCAAGGGCTTTGGGCGTTCTCGCCTCCCTGGTAAACGACCGTATTTACGGCATGCCAATTGAAAGACCAACTTCGCACCCGCTTAGCTGGTTTTACGAACAGGTTCACGGGGAAAAGAAAGATTGTTAAAATCAATAATTTTAAAAGCCGGCCTTCCGGCTTTTTTTATTCAGGAAACTGTCTTTTCCTCCTTTTTAATCCGGAAATGAATCGCCTGCTTTTGGGTGTTCAAAACTGAAAACCATATTTATACAGAAATGTTACTACAGTAAAACCTTAAAAAATGATACAATTGAATAAAGCGATACAAAAGCGGTGGAGCCCGCGTGTTTTTTCAGAAAAACCGCTTACAACTGAAATGATTGAATTGTTGTTTGAAGCTGCGCGCTGGGCACCTTCATCCAGAAACGAACAGCCCTGGAATTATTATTATGCAGAGCGGAAAAATACCAAAGTATTTAATGAATTTGTCGGGCTGCTAACCGGAAATAATCCTTACTGGGCAAAAGATGCGCAGGTGTTAATGGTGTCGGTTATGAAAAAAGTTTCGGGCCACAACAACCGCCCCAATGGCAAGGCTCTTCACGATATTGGCGCGGCCAACGTTTCCATTGCCATTCAGGCAGCAGAAATGGGTTTACAGGTCCATCAAATGGGGGGTTTCGACAAAGAAAAAGCCGCAGAGTACCTGCAGCTGGATACCGAAATTTTTGAGCCCGTTACCATGATTGCTGCCGGCTTTCCGGCCGATGAACAAAACCCGTCGGAAGATCAGAAAAACAGAATGGCCCAGCATTTTTCAAGAAAAGAACAAAAAGAGTTTGTTTTTCAATTGGAAAGCTAACTGATACCCCCCGATCACCTTTCTTGATTTGAATCAATCCTGTTCTCCCGCCGCTCATGTTTCTTTGTTTTATCATTTAAAAACAACAGAACATGAAAACAATTTTAATTCAACACGGAACAGTACTAACCTTCGAAAATGGAACCGTACAACCCGTTTCAGCCGATCTTCTGATCAGAAATGACAGAATCACACAAATCGGAAATAAAATTCATCCTCCGGGTGATGCTGAAATAATTGATGCAAACGGAATGATTGTTATGCCCGGGTTGGTTGACACACACCGTCATTTATGGGAAACCGCTTTCAAAGGAATCGCCGCAAACCAGACATTAATGGAATATTTAAACGTTGTGCTTGGCGGAATTGCCCCTCATTTTGAACCCGGCGATGTGTACACCGGAAACCTTCTGGGAGCACTGGAAGCCATCAACGCAGGGATTACCACCGTTTTCGACTGGTCGCACATTATGAATTCCATGGAACACGCCGAAGCCGCCATCCAGGCCCTTCGTGATTCCGGAATTCGTGCCAAATTCGGTTACGGAACCCCGGGAACATCGGTTTGGGAATGGTTTTACGAAAGTCAGTTAAAACATCCTCTCGAAGCAAAAATCGTTCGGAAAAAACTACTACCATCTGATGACGAACTTGTTACCATGGCACTGGCCATTCGCGGACCGGAATATTCAACCATGGAAGTTACCCGGCACGACATTTTGCTGGGCCGTAAACTTGATCTTCAAATTTCAATGCACATTGGCGGCGGTACTTTTGGCCCCAAATACAACGGGGTTCAGAAATTATACGAAGCTGATTTGCTTGGAGCCGATCTGAATTTTGCACACGCCAACACCCTCACTGAGAACGACTTTAACCTGCTGTCCGGCCACAATTGCACGGTTTCGGTAACTCCGGAAGTTGAACTGCAAATGGGATTGGGATTACCTGCCACCGGAAAAGCCATCCGAAACGGAATTACTTGCGGCCTTGGCGTGGATGTAGTTACAGCCACTTCAGGAAATATGTTCGACCAAATGAAAACAGCGCTGCAGGCCGAACGCGCCATCCAGAATGAAATTCTTTACCAAAAAGGGGAAATGCCTGAAAAACTGACGATAACAGATTCCGATATTTTGAAAATGGCTACTTCAGGCGGCGCAGAAACGCTTGGACTTTTGCACAAAACCGGCACACTTGAAACGGGGAAACAAGCCGATATCATTCTTATCGACACCCGGAATATCTCACTTTCACCTTCCGCAAACCCGGTTTCCTCTGTGGTTTTATATGCAAAAGAAAATCATGTGGACACAGTGCTGGTGGCCGGAAAAATTCTGAAAAAACACGGAAAACTGATTTATCCTGATTTACAGGATTTGCTTGAAAAGGCCCGTGAATCTGCGTCCCGTATTTTGAATAAAAAGCTGGTTGAAACTGTTTAACCGATAATATTCAATAAAATATCAAGTATGAAAAAATTCATATTAGCAAGCCTTATTTTTATTGTTTTGTCGTGCACCGAAGAACATTGTAATGATTGTGAAAGCACCGAAATCCCCGTCGCCGGATTTGAATATTCCAGGTTCCGGTGCGAAAATGCCTCAAACACCTGTGTCCAGTTTCAGAATACTTCGGAAAATGTGACTGAAAACTCAAATTTTATGTGGACTTTTGGCGATGGCGAATCGTCTGATAATGAGAACCCTGTTCATAAATTCAATGATTATGGTGAATTTAATGTGGTACTTCGTGTAACGAATTGCAACGGAAACACATCTTATTATTCAAAATCGCTTAGTATAACTTATGATTCAAATTAATGTTCTTAAACAAATTGATTTACAAGTAAACCCATTAAAGTGAAAATACAGTTGATTCGAAATGCTACGGTAAAAATAAGGTACGGGGGTTTGGTATTTTTGATTGACCCGTATTTTGCCGATCGATTTACCCAACCTCCGTTTTCAGGGTTATCGAAAAACCCAACGGTTGACTTGCCTTTGCCGGTTGACGAAATTTTAAAAGATGTTGATTTTATCCTGGTGTCTCACCTCCACCCCGATCATTTTGATGAAAAAGCTCAGGAGATGATTCCCAAAAATTTCCCTCTGTTTTGTCAACCAAAGGATGTTGAACCCATCAGAAATGCAGGATTTCGGAATATTACCGGAATTCATTCATCGGTAATTGGCGGAGATTTAATAATTCACCGCACCGGGGGAAATCATGGCAGCGGTGAGATTCTGAAGTTCACGGGTCCCGTTTCAGGATTTGTTTTTGAGCATCCGGAAGAAAACACTTTGTATTGGTGTGGTGATACCATTTTTTGTGATGAGGTAAAAATTTCCATCAGGAAATTCCGGCCACAAATTATAGTTTGCCATGCCGGGGGAAACCGATTTTTAAAAGAGCTTAATCCGTTTGGTGTTTCGCTGCCACACGATAGCCAGGCGGTAATTATGGACGAGCAACAAGTAGTTGAACTCTGCAATTTTGCTCCCGATAGCCAAATAATTGCCACCCATTTGGAGGCGCTCGATCACGAAACCGTGACAAGGCAGGGACTGAGAGATTACACCCTCAAAAGAGGAATTCCGGAAGAACGTTTATTTATACCCGGCAACGGAAGTACTTTAAATTTTAATCTGCCAAATTATGATTAAAAACAGGCTCAAAAAGTTGGGAATTGTATTGCCCGACCCACCCACTCCCGGAGGAAATTACACCTCAGTGAATATTAGAGGCAGGCAGGCATTTGTGGCCATACAGTTTCCCATTCTGAACGGAAAATTTTATTACCAGGGGACACTGGGAAGAGAATTAAATTCTGATGACGGGTATAAAGCGATGCAACTTTGTGCCCTCAACCTGCTTGCTCAAATCAACAAATATATTCGATATGAAAGTTTGGTGGGTATAAACCACATTGATGCATATTATCGAAGTACTGCAGATTGGGATAACGCTCCGCATGTGGCAGACGGCGCCTCTGATTTGATTGCTGAAATTTTGGGTGAAAAAGGCACGCATTCCCGTGCATTAATTGGCGTGGCCAGCCTCCCCCGCAATTTTTCTGCCGGAATTACCGCATCGCTGACACTTCAATGATGAAACCGAATATAAACTTTTAGTAAAAAATGAAAAAACTGATTATTCTTTTGATGGTTGTTGTCCCGTTTATCGCCAGCAGCCAGATTTCAGATTCCGAAAAAAAAGAAAGCATCCAAAAAATACTGGAGATTCTTGAAAACAGGTACATTTTCCCGGAAGTTGCCGATAGTATGAAAAACGTTGTGATTTCCAACCTTGAGTCCGGCAAATACGATACAATTTCGCTGGCGGAAGAATTTGCTTTTCAGCTAACAAGCGATCTTCAGCAAGTTTCGAAAGACCTTCATTTGAAAATACAGTTTGAAGAACAAAGAGAGCCTCAACCCGATGAAAACGAAAAAGATGATGCAGGAGAAAAATGGATACAAAACCTGATGCAGGAAAACAACTACGGGGTTACATCAAAAAAAATTCTGGAGGGAAACATTGGCTACCTTGAAATTCCTATGTTTGGACCGTTGGATTTGTGTGCCGACACATTAATGGCTGCCATCGGGTTTATAAAAAATACCGATGCACTGATCATCGATTTGCGGGAGTGCCGGGGAAGCCTTGATGAAAACACGATTCCGTTTTTGTGCAGTTACTTTTTTAAAGAGCCGGTACATTTGTTTGATTTTTATACCCGCGAAACCAATTCAACCAAACAATTCTGGACCTGTGCATGGGTTCCCGGAGAAAAATATGTTGAAAAGCCGATTTATATTTTAACCAGTGGCCGTACTTTTTCGGGAGGCGAAGAACTGGCCTACGATTTAAAACATGCAGAACGGGCTGAAATTGTGGGCGAAACCACCCGCGGAGGCGCCAACCCAACCGATTATGCAAGGGTGAATTCGCATTTTAGTATTTCTGTTCCATATATGCGATCAATAAACCCGGTAACAAAGACCAACTGGGAACAACGTGGTGTTCAGCCCGATATTGCAGTAAAATCGAACATGGCATTGTATACTGCTCACGTGGAAGCACTCCAAAAACTTTACAGTTTAACTGAAGACAACAATCGCCACATCCTCCTGCAAAAAACCTTACAACAAGTAGTGGCCAATCAACCACAATTCCGCAA
>JAFGDX010000323.1 GCA_016931875.1 Prolixibacteraceae bacterium | reverse complement strand
TTGTCCGCAGCTTTCTTCACGGAAGAATTCAAGATAGTTGTCCAGAACATTATACATGGAACGCGAGCTGTTAAAAAGCATCATCGATCCCCCGGTAGGAAGCGATATCCCGGTAAGTTTTCCTTTAAACCCAATGGCAGCATCCTTAAACTTTTTGCGCGGAACAAGAAAGCCCGAGGCGCCACCTACCTGGACGGCCTTGGTGTCGCCATCGCCAAATTCATACACAAAATCCTGGAGGCTCATACCCAGTTCCAGCTCGTAAATGCCTGGTTTTGGAGTATCTCCTGAAACCGAGAAAAGTTTGGTGCCGCGGGAGTACTGAACCCCTAAATCGTAGAATTTTTTTGCCCCGTATTTAAAAATGGTAAAAGTATGAACCAGCGTTTCTACATTGTTAATTACGGTAGGCGCTCGCATGTAACCGGCCTGTGTGGGAAACGGTGGCTTGTTGCGCGGTTCGCCGCGTTTGCCTTCCATTGATTCCATGAGGGCTGTTTCTTCTCCGCAAATATAGGCGCCACTTCCCATAAAAATGGAAATTTTGAAATCGAGATGAATTTCTTTGCAGTAGTATTCAAACTCGTCGATGGCTTTATTTAATTCTTCCTGCAGAAATTTATATTCACCTCGGAGGTAGATAAAACCTTCAGTTGCCCCGGTAACATAGCCGCAAACAGCCATTGCCGTGAGTACTTTATAAGGGACTTTTGAAAGTATTTCACGGTCTTTGAATGTGCCGGGCTCACCTTCATCGGCATTGCAAATCACAAATTTTTGAGCCGCTTTTGCTTCAGACGTAAGTTTCCATTTCAACCCGGTAGGGAAACCGGCTCCGCCCCGTCCCTTTAATTCTGAACTGATGAGTTCATTGATCAATTCCTGTGGTTTCTTTTTTATGGTAGCGGAAAGTACTTTTTCCCAGTCGTTTTCATTTCTGAAAATAAAATCGACCCTTTTTAACTGATATGAGTTTGCCATTTTCCCTTTTTTAAATTGAACCGTTTTGTTTCATATAATCCGAAAGAATTTCCCTTACCTTTTCCGGGGTAAGTTCGGTGTACACTTCGTTGTTAATCATCATGGCAGGTGCTTTGTGGCACCAGCCCAGGCAGTTCGTCTCCAGAAGTGTAAAACGATTATCGGGAGTTGTTTCTCCCAACTTAATTTTCAACATGTCCTGAATGGCAAAAAGAACCTGGCCCTTGCCTTTCATGGCACATGTAATGGTTTTACACACCCGAATGGTAAATTTCCCTGTTGCTTTTGTTTCAAGGAAAGAGTAAAAAGTAGCCGTTCCATACACTTCAGAAGCAGGGATATCCATTTCGCGTGCAATTTCTACCATGGAATATTCCGACAGGTAATTTTCACGTTCTACAACTCCCTGCATAATTGGGAGCAGGTTTTCCCGCTTTCTTCCATGCTGGTTGGCTAAATCTTTGATTAAAGACTTGATGGGATCCATAAGAATAATTTAAGTTATAAAATCAGTTTATTCATTGTTTTTATTGTTAAATAAAGAGCCGGTTAAGGCTGGCTTGCTTCTTTTTGTATAAAGAATTTTTTCTTTATTTTTTTATAACAAAAATAAGCAGATGTTTATAAAAAAACGACAAAAATGTTGCTTAACATTTCTGTTGTTCAGCATGATTCTGTGATTGTAAAACAGACTAATTTAAAATAAGGACTTTTTTATGATATTTGTCAATTTTACATGAGGGTCACTTTTTTATTAAACCAGGAGAAGTGTGTTATATGGACTAAATAAAGATTACTTTTTTTTAACATTTAATTTAAATCCGACGCAACCTTTTTTAAGGCTTTTTTGTCTACATTTATATAGCTAGAAAACGTTAAACAATATGTTACCCATGAAAACGATTTTGACACTTCCGTTTTTGATTTTATTAGGTTTTTTCCCGGTAAACGGAAAAGCTCAGTACATTACCATATCAGGTTATGTAACTAATTTTTTAACCGGTGGAGGCCTTGAAAATGTTACAGTTTTTGAAAAAAGTACAGGAATTGGTACGATTTCCAACGAGGACGGGTTTTATAAGCTAACACTCAAACCCGGTTTGTTGAATCTTACTTTTTCTGAAAATGGTTTTGAGTCGTACTCTCAGAAATTCAATGTTGCAGCCGATACGCTGTTAATGATTCAGTTAAAACCTGAAAAGTGGAGCAAAATGAATGAGAAGACAGATTCCGAACTACAGTCGGGGATGAACAATAAAAAGTCATCACCGGAGCGAAAAAAATTCTGGTTTTTCTAAACTGAATTTATTCGGTTAATTCCTTGATTATTTTTCCCTGGCACTTATCGGGTACAGGAATGGTAAGCAGTGCAGAAAGTGTTGGTACCAAATCAACAGCATAGTACTTTTCTTTAATCAGCATTGCCTCAACCTGTGCGCCATAAAATACCAGCGGAATATGTGATTGATCGGTATAATTTACTTTTTGGAATTTATAAACAGGTTGCCAACCTTCTTTTAAACCATACAAAAAGTCGCCCGAGCGGCCTTTGGAATAGGACTTGTAAAGCGGTGCAAGCAACCCGTTTGCCGAACTTCCCTGTTCCAGCTGGTGAGCCGTTAATGCAACCTGAACCCCTTCAAACTGGTTGATGAAATTGGAAGCTACATCACGCATCTCGTTGAGGTTGTGTTTGTTTTTTTCAATTAAATCGTGATCGAGATAAATTTGAGAGTCGGTAAAATATTCAATCCACTTTGCTTCACCATACGTAATATTCAGAAAAGAAGTGAGAAGAGCAATGGCGCTTTCGGGCATAAAATTATCGACAGGCAGGTTGAATTCTTCTTTTAAATAATTTACCGGATAGGATGCTGACGTATTGGCGGTAAGAAAAAACAACACATTGCTTTCCCCAAATTTTTTCTCGGCCGCCCCAATCAGTTCTCCAATATACTGGTCGAGGTAGAGGTAGGTATCCTGCATTTCGAGCGAGGCTGGCCCGAATGAGCCGTTTTCATAATCCATTGACGAGAAAACGGCAGTGATAAAATCGGTTGAATTGTCATTTCCAACCTCTTCGTTTTCAAGCAGCCGCAGAGTAAAATCTTTCACAATTAAATTGGCAAACGGTGTGGTTTTTAAGGGTCTGAAACTTTCC
>JAFGDX010000322.1 GCA_016931875.1 Prolixibacteraceae bacterium | reverse complement strand
TAGAAAACAATGTGAAGCATCAAATCGCCCAACTCCTTTTTTATTTCCTGTAAATCGTTTTTTAGGATGGCATCGGCCAGTTCATACGTTTCTTCAATGGTATTTTTCCGCAACGACTCCAGGGTTTGCTCCCTGTCCCACGGGCATTTTTCCCGCAGTTCATCCATAATATCCAGTAATTTTTTAAAGGCTTCTATCTTTTTTTCCATGTAGCTTTTCATATTTTTCCCGAATTTAACGATTCTGCAAGAATCGGATGAAAATCCACCAAACAAAGTTATTCACAATTACAAATCAATTTATTTTGTAATTTTGAGACACATAAATAACCATTAAAAAAGTCGTTTGGAAAAACAAATCTATTTGGAAGGAATTGATCCGTTAGAGTTTTACGGAATCAACAATGTGAAGATAAACCTGATAAAAAAACTATTTCCGAAAATAAACATAGGCGCACGCGGCAATTCGTTGTTTGTTCAGGGTGAAGAAAAAGAAATAAAACAGTTTGAAAAAAAATTTGCACTCCTGCTCGACCACTTTTTTCAATACAATATTTTAACCGAAGAAATTATTCTTGAAATACTTGCTTCCGGTATTTCCTCATTTGAAGAAAACGGAACATCGGAAAAAGACATTATTGTTTTTGGAAATTCGGGCAAACCGATTCGCGCCAGAACTCCTAACCAGAGGCGACTGGTGGAAGAAAGCGAGGAAAATGATCTGATATTTGCCATCGGTCCGGCCGGAACCGGGAAAACATACACCGCTATCGGGTTGGCTGTTAAAGCACTGAAAAACAAACAAATCAAAAAAATAATCCTGAGCCGCCCCGCAGTGGAAGCCGGTGAAAACCTGGGATTTCTGCCCGGCGATTTAAAGGAGAAAATTGACCCGTATTTGCAGCCGCTTTACGATGCATTGCAGGACATGATTCCGCCCAAAAAACTGGAGGAATATATGAAAGACGGTACCATACAAATTGCGCCGTTGGCTTTTATGCGCGGACGGACACTGAGCAATGCATTTGTCATCCTCGACGAAGCACAAAACACCACAGTAAACCAGTTAAAAATGTTCCTCACCCGAATGGGACTAAATGCCAAATTTATCATCACCGGCGATGTTACACAAATTGATTTGCCCCGGAAAAGTCATTCAGGCCTGTTGCATGCATTAAAAATTCTGAAAAAAATCAAATCGATTTCCATTATTCAATTCGACAAAGCCGATATTGTGCGGCACAGACTTGTTCGTGATATTGTAGACGCTTATGAAAAACATGCGGAGGAGGTGGCAATAGAAAAAGAAAAAACCTTGTTTGAAAGTGACAAAAACAAAGAAAAATAATCCGTGTTATATCATTAATAAAACAGAACAATATGAGCAACGCATTAACAAAAACAGATTTTATTTTTCCGGGACAAAAAAGCGTTTACCATGGAAAGGTGCGCGATGTGTACAACATCAACAACGATTTTTTGGTGATGGTGGTTTCTGACCGCATTTCGGCTTTTGATGTGGTTTTGCCCAAAGGAATTCCATACAAGGGACAAGTATTAAACCAGATTGCTGAAAAATTTCTGGATGCTACTTCCGATATTGTTCCCAACTGGAAAATTGCATCTCCCGATCCCAATGTAACCGTGGGGCACATGTGCGAACCCTACAAAGTGGAAATGGTGATCCGCGGTTATTTAACCGGCCATGCCTGGCGCGAATACCGCGACGGGAAACGTTCGTTGTGTGGTGTACCGATGTCCGAAGGTATGGTAGAAAATCAGAAGTTTGAAAAACCAATTTTAACTCCAACAACCAAAGCTGAAGAGGGCCACGATGAAGATATCTCGCGCGAAGAAATTATTGCGCAGGGCCTGGTTGACAAAGCTGAATATGAAATGCTGGAAGATTACACCCGGAAATTGTTTCAGAGAGGAACTGAAATTGCAGCCGAAATGGGTCTGATTTTGGTGGACACCAAATATGAATTTGGAAAAAAAGACGGACAAATTTACCTTATCGACGAAATTCACACCCCCGATTCATCGCGTTATTTTTATGCTGAAGGCTACGAACAAAGATTGGCCGCCGGCGAGAAACAAAAACAACTTTCAAAAGAATTTGTACGTCAATGGTTGATTGAAAACGGGTTTCAGGGAAAAGAAGGACAAAGCGTTCCCGAAATGTCGGAAGAATTTGTAGCCTCGGTTTCCGAACGTTACATCGAACTTTTTGAAAACATTACCGGTGATAAATTTCAGAAGTCGGACACCACCAAAATTAATGAACGCATTGAAGCTGCGGTGAACGAATTTTTAAAAGGAAAAGTTTAAAATCAATTGTCATCTCAACAATAGGAGAAATCTTTTCGTGCTGAAAAATTTCTCCTCGCCCACTCGTCGAAATGACAGCAAAAAAATGCCATATGAAGCAGTTGTTACTTGTTTTTTATTTCGTCCTCTCCGGTTCTGTTGTTTTTTCGCAGGATGAATTCACAAAGGCAAAAGAAGGAGAAAAAGCACCCGATTTTACATTTGAAATTG
>JAFGDX010000321.1 GCA_016931875.1 Prolixibacteraceae bacterium | reverse complement strand
CGAATATTATTACATCATTCTGGAAACGTATGACAAGGAAGCAGTAAGCCAGGCACTGGCGCTTTCAAAAGCCATTAAGCGGCGCACAACACTGGAAGATGAAATACGGGGTTTGCAAAGCAAACTTCAAATCAATTAAATAATATCTTCCACACTTTCAGGAGGATTGGCTAAAACGGCTTTGTTTCCGTTTACCACAATCGGGCGTTGAAGTAATTTCGGATTTTCAGCCAGAATTTTTATCCATTCATCGTCAGAAAATGATTTGCCCTTGTAGTTTTCCCGGTATTCTTTTTCCTGGGTGCGGACAAAAGCCAGTGGTTTCTCCCCTGTTTTGGAAATAATTTCCTTCAGCTCTCCCACAGAAATTCCTTCCGTGAGATATTTTTTTATTTCAATATCATAACCCTTCTCTTCCAGGTACTTTAACCCGGCGCGGCTTTTGGCACATCGCGGGTTATGGTATATTTTCATAACAATATGATGTTTGTTTTTTATAAAATTGTAATAATCTTCCTGCGCGCGGTATTTCCGGTCTTTATCGCCGGCATTGTACTGGTTTTGCAGGCCGGCATCCAAAATCCGTGCTTTCAGATTATCTTTTAACTGAATTTTCAGCATTTCTTTTAGTTCGGCTTTTATTTCCCTGTTGTATACCGGGCAGGCCACTTCAATCCTCCGGTTCAGGTTTCGCGGCATCCAGTCGGCCGAGGAAATAAACATTTTTTCATCGCCGTCATTTCCAAAAAGAAAAATGCGTGAATGCTCAAGATATTTATCGACAATGCTGATGGCGGTAATATTTTCGCTGAGCCCTTTTTGGGCAATCTGCATACCAAAAATTCCTCTCACAATAAGCTGAACTTTAACACCAGCTTGTCCGGCCTGGTAAATTTTGCGCATCATCCCGGTATCAATCAGGCTGTTCATTTTCAGAATCATCCAGCCTTTTTTACCTTTTCTGGCCAGTTCAATTTCGCGGTCGATACAGTCATCAAAAAAGTCGCGCATGTAAAACGGGCTTACAATCAGATGCTTGTAGCTAAAATGTTTGTAGTTTTGTTTGAAAAAATCAAATACTTTTTCCACCTCGTTGGCCAGGCGCGGATCGGATGTCATCAATCCTTCGTCGGCATAAATTCTGGCCGTACCTTCATGAAAATTCCCGGTACCGATGTAGGCATAATTTTTAAAACCCGCTTCTTCCCTGCGCTTCACCCAGGCCAGTTTGCTGTGTACCTTCATACCCGGCACCCCGTTTATTACATTGGCACCTTCTTCCTGCAATTTATTTGACCAGAAAATATTGGCTTCCTCATCAAAACGTGCCTGAAGTTCAATAACAACGGTCACTTCTTTTCCGTTTCTGATGGCGTTTAGCAGGGCATTCACTACCTTCGAATTGGCGGCAACCCGGTAGATAGTAATCCCGATTTCTTTTACCTGCGGATCGATCGCTGCTTCGCGCAAAAAATCGATAAAATGATTAAATGTTTGGTACGGGTAATGCAGCATTACATCTTTGCGGCGAAGGATGCGCAACACACTGGTATTGGGGCGCAAATCCTTGTGGCGGAATGGTGGAAGCTTGGGGTAATAATGTTTCTTCTTCCCAATTTCGGGGAAGTCCATAAAATCTTTGTGATTATGATAGCGGCCTCCCGGAATGGCATTTTCTTCAGCGTCGATTTTCATTTTTTTGAAAATAAAAGCTCTCAAATCCTCCGGCATTTCACGGTCGTAAAGCAAGCGCACAGGTTTACCGATTTTTCGTTTTTTGAGGCTGTGGCTCATTTTTTCCATAAAACTTTTTGAAATATCGTCGTCGATATCCAGTTCAGCATCGCGTGTAATTTTTATTGTGTAGGCTTCATGCACATCATAATCAAAATAAAAAAACAGGTCATTCAGGCAAAAGCGGATGACGTCGTCGAGCATGATCACATATTTTTTCTTGCCGTTTTTGGGAAGCACCAAAAACCTCGGCACCGACCTTCCGGGAATACGGATTAAGGAATAGGCGAAATCCTGCAGATCTGATTTTTTTGAAAGTTTAACGGCCAGGTATGCCGAGCGGTCGCGCAGATAGGGGAATTTGTGTTTTTTGCTCAGCATGATGGGGACCAGATTTGGAAGTACTGTATCGTAAAAATATTTTTTTATAAAAACGCCCTGCTGGTGGTTAAGTTCTTTTTCAGTTATCAGGAATATGTTGTTCTCCCTGAGTTCTTCCAGCAGGCTTTTGAATATATCCTGTACTTTATTTTGCTGGTTGATTACGATTTCCTGGATTTTGTCGTGCAGTTCCCTGGGTGTATAATTTCCCAGAAGGTTTTCTTCGTCTTTGCCCAGGTCGACCATACGCCGGACGGTGGCCACACGCACACGAAAAAATTCATCGAGGTTGTTCGAAAAAATTCCGATAAAACGAATTCGTTCAAACAAGGGGGTATTCGGATCTTCCGCTTCCTGTAAAACCCGTTCATTAAACGATAGCCAACTGATTTCCCGGTTTGTGAAATGCTGATCTGAATACATATTTTTGCATTAATGGTGACTTTTCCAATATCAGAAAACCTGCCGAAATTTCAAACAAAAAAAAGATGTTATACAATTATTCTCCGCCAAACTGCATG
>JAFGDX010000320.1 GCA_016931875.1 Prolixibacteraceae bacterium | reverse complement strand
GATGCTTCAAAAAGTTTTTTTCGTGTTTCTCGGTTTTCCAACGATTGTAATAAAGGCTGCTGTGTAGTATTTTGAAGCGATATAAGGTATTTCCCTTCTTTGCCGGCTTCAGCTGCATTTTGTGCTGCTTGTTTCATCTGTCCTTCCGAAAGCCCGGATAGTTCTGACGGGGTATCAACCAACAAAGCAGCGGCTTTTGTTGCCGCCAGCAACTGGTTGTTAAACTTTGCGCTGAGAAGGGCTTCTTCCTGATTGAGTTTTTTTAGTTTTTCTTTGGCAGTGGGTGGCAGACTGGCTCCGGCGCGTATAAATTCATCATAATAATATTGAAGAAGGCGTTCAGATTCCTTTTCCAGATTCAATTCATCTTTTTTCTGATAAATGGTTTCAACCCGTTCAAAAAGAGCATCGTTTAAATAAATGGCATCTTTTATACCCGCCAGTTGAGGTGCAATTTCTTCCTGTAAATTTTGTAAAATTTTATCGGTATTTGCCCCGGCTACCATTTCAAAAACATGAAATGTACGGGTTAGCAGTGCACCGCTTTTTTCCAGGGCTACCAGTGTGTTTTCAAAAGTTGGTCTTTCGCTGTTGCCTGCAATTTGTTCAATTTCGGCAAGCTGTTGCTGAATTCCTGCTTTCAGGGCGGGGGCAAAATGGGAGTTTTTAATTCGGGTAAAATCGGGTGCCCGAAACGGTAGTGTGCTTTCCTGCATAAACGGATTTTCTGTATTCTCCATGTTTCTGTTTTTTTTATGGTTGTAATCTGCGCAATAATACTTCGACTTAAGCTTGCAATCGTTTTTTTAATATTATCCTGAAATTTTTCTCACTGGAATAATCAGGTTGCATGTTTGGAAGAACAACTTTAAAACAACAATGTTTTTGGAGTGGCAATTAAGGCGGAATTTCATTTTAGGCGCCATAAATTCTCAAAAATAATTGTTTCAGGAGCAGGGGAGAACTGCTTCCCGTCCGATTTTATGATCAGGTTGGCATAATTGAGCAATGGCTGTATTTTTTTCTCTACGCGGTTGCCGGCGGGTAAAACCAGTATAAACAAACCGGGTTGGATGATGTTTATCAAAGCCGCCGATTCAATCACCACCGGGTTTTTGGGTGGCAGAATTTTTTTTAATTCTGAAAATGCTTCGGCTAATCCGGAGTCCAGGGTTTGAATAAGATAGCTTTTTGCGGCTCCGTTTTGAAGGTAAACCGAAGAGTCTTTGTTTGAGGTTTTACAGGTTTCTTCATAAAGGGCCCAGCTGTTACCATTTTTTATTTCAACCAATCCTTCGGTTATCTGGTGAAAATGGGGGGTAATTTTTACCGCAAGCGGATTTTTTTCTTTTTCATTTTGAAGAATGTGGCATGCCAGCGTTGTTTTACCAACGTTTTGCCCGCTACCGGCAATCAGCAAAATAGTAGCAAATTTTTCTTTCATTGTTTTGAATGATTGGGGTGCGCAACAACCAGATGAAATATGTTTTGCACAAAGTATTCCGCTGTTTCAATGGTCATATCATTTTCTTTCAGAATGCTTTCCAGTCCGCCGTTTTTGTAAAATGTTCTGAAATTCCGGTAATGTTCTCTTCCGGCCAGATATTCAATTGCTTTACTTCCGGTTCCCCAAAAATTTTCAGGAAGCGGAACAGCATAATCAACAATGATGATTTTTTTTGAAATCCGTTTCATTTCGTTCAGCACAGAATTGTACAACTGGGGCGAAAACTGGTGAAGTGCCAGCGATAAGGTGGCCACATCAAATTCGTGTTTGTTTAAAGTTGTCAGCCCGGATGCATCGCAAACCCTGAATTCGGTATTTTGAATACCGTGTTTCTTTTTGGTGTGGGAGGCCTTTTTTATCATCGACGGGGAAAGATCGATGCCCAGAACAAAATCTGCTTTTTTGGCCAGTTCAAAAACCAGCGCTCCGGTTCCGCAAGCAATGTCAACAATTTTTTGCCCCGGGGCAATGTGGCCGGCAGTTTTTTTACGTATTTTCACCAAAAGCGGGTCCACAAAAGTGCTGTAAAATAATCCTGATTCAACCATAAACTAAATTTATTACTCCTTTTCAAAGGGTATTAACCCTGTATCTAAACTGAAATTGTCTTTCTTTGTTGTAAACTTTATTTTAAAGATATAAAAATGAACAAACTTCAGATTTTGTTTTTTATTTCCGTGTTTCTTTTTTCAGCTTTTAAAGCCGATAAACCGGCGTATGTTCTTTTCGACAAAAAAGGAAACCCCGAGAAATACGGGAAAATGCTGAAAGAGATACAAAATGCCGATGTTGTTCTGTTTGGCGAGCTGCACAACAGCCCGATTTCGCACTGGCTGGAACTGGAAGTTACCAAAGATTTATATGAAGTGAAAAAAGAGAATTTGATTTTGGCGGCCGAAATGTTTGAAACAGATGACCAGTTAATTTTAACGGAATACACAAACGGGCTTATTTCGCAAAGCAGGTTTGAAGACGAGGCCAAACTGTGGCCCAATTACACCACCGATTATAAGCCGCTGGTTGAATTTGCACGGAACAACAATGTGCCGTTTGTGGCATCCAATGTTCCGCGACGTTATGCATCTCTGGTAAATTCGAAAGGTTTTGAAGGGCTTGAAGAACTCGCCGATGAGGCAAAAGCATTTTTACCACCACTCCCCATTGCTTACAACCCGGAACTAAATTGTTACAAAAGTTTGTTGGAAATGGAAGGAATGGGCAGCCATGTTACTCCCAATTTTCCTAAAGCGCAGGCCATAAAAGATGCTACAATGGCACATTCCATTTTAAAAAACTGGCAACCCGGAAAACTGCTGATTCATTTTCACGGGGCCTACCATTCCGAGAATTTTGAAAGTATTTACTGGTACCTGAAACAAGCCAACCCAAATCTTCAAATTGTAACCATCCATTCTGTTTCGCAGGCTGACAACACCGAACTTACGGACGAAAATACCGGGAAAGCTGATTATACCATTTGTGTGGATGAGGATATGACAAAAACCAGGTAATCCATTTTGATTTATTTGTAAAAATTCATCTCTTCCAGATATTCGCGGGTATTGGGTGGCAGAAAATGACGCACGTCTTTTCCATCATGAATAGCTTTTCGGATAAAAGTGGATGAAATGTCCATCAGCGGAGCATTGGCGAGGGTGATGTTGGGGTGCGGTTTGTATTCTGTTTTGTCGAATCCCGGCCGCGGATAAACAATTACCCCGTAGTTTTCAACAATGGTTTCGTAGTTTTTCCATTTATGAAAGTTTTCCAGATTATCGGAACCCATCAGAATTTTAAAATTATAATCCGGGTGTTTGTCTTTCAGGTAGGCAAGGGTATCAATGGTGTAACTTGGTTTTGGGAGGTTAAATTCGATGTTTGATACCCTGAACCGTTCATCGCCGTCAACCGCACGATGCACCATTTCCAGACGCTGGTAATCATCCAGCAGGTTTGTCCTTTTTTTGTGCGGGTTGTGGGGGGAAACCACAAACCACAACTGGTCGATTTCGGTAAAGGCAACCATGTAGTTGGCAATGGCCAAATGGCCAATGTGTATGGGGTTGTATGTTCCGAAATACAATCCTACCTTTAATTTGAGGTTGGTTTTTGGCGCAAGTATGTCGGTTACAAGGTTGCCCATGTTGGTCTGATTTTTCTGAATTACGGCATCAGTTTTCCAAAAAATTCCGTATCAGTTTTTCCGCTTCTGATAAAGCTTGTTCCAGGTTTTCGTTTAACAGAACCACATCAAACTGGTCGGCAAACCCGAGTTCGTATTTTGCTTTGGCAATCCGGGTTTTTATTTTTTCGTCCGATTCAGTTGAGCGGTCTGTCAGCCGTTTTTTCAGCTCTTCAACTGAAGGTGCTTTTACAAAAATGGCCAATGCCTGGTTGCCGTAAAAATGTTTGATGTTAAGTCCGCCCACCACATCAACATCAAAAATTACATTTTTCCCCTGGTTGAGAATACGTTCAACTTCGCTTTTTAGTGTTCCGTAACTGGTGCCCTGGTAAACTTCTTCCCACTCCAGAAATTCGTTGTTTTTTACTTTGTCGCTGAACTCGGCATCCGAAAGAAAATAGTAATCTTTTCCGTGCGTTTCAGTTTCGCGTTTTTCGCGGTTGGTTGCCGAAATGGAGAATTCCAGATTTAGATTTTTGGTTAGCAGATGTTGTACAATGGTAGTTTTTCCAGCTCCCGACGGTGCCGAAAATATAATCAGTTTTCCTTTTGGTTGAATGTTATTTTCCATTGCTGAATTTATAAAACATTTAGTAATTGTTCTTTTACTCTTTCCAGATGATCTTTCATCTGAACCACAATGCGTTGAATGTTTTTTTCGTTGGCTTTTGAACCGATGGTGTTTATTTCGCGGCCAAGTTCCTGCGAAATAAATCCGAGTTTTTTCCCGGTACTCAACTCTTCATCAAGAGTTTCCATAAAATAACTGCAATGATTGGCCAACCTCACTTTTTCTTCATTAATGTCCAACTTTTCAAGATAAAAAATAAGTTCCTGTTCAAAACGGTTTTCATCTACACTGTTGTTCATTTTTAAACTTTCCAAACTTTCCGTCAAACGTGTTTTTATAGTTTCAACCCGTTGTTGTTCAAATGGTTCAATCTGGGTCAGCAAATTCCGGATGTTGATAATATTTCCTGCAATATCGGTATGCAGCGCGGCTCCTTCCTGGATTCTGAATTTCTCTATTTCGTCGAGCGCCTTATAAATATTTTCAAGAATAAATTCCCATTCTTTTTCGTCCAGGGTTTCATATTCGGTTTTTACCACATCGGGTAAACGCATTACTGCGTGGAGTGTGCCCTGGTCGGTGGGCAAATTTAAATCGGTACTGATTTGTTTTAAATGATTAAAATACGCTTTTAAAATGGGTTCGTTGATTTTTGAGTTTGACTCTTCGCCCAGATTTTCCACATAAATATTAAAATCAACCTTTCCGCGAACCAGTTTCTCGGAGAGCGCTTTACGGATGATAATGTCTTTTTCTCGGTAAAGTGCGGGTGTGCGTGTATTAATATCAATTTGTTTGCTGTTCAGCGATTTAATTTCGATGGTAATTTTTTTATTGTTTACTTCGAATTCGGCTTTTCCAAAGCCGGTCATAGATTTTATCATAACGGACTATTTTTGTGCTAAATTAATATAAAGTCGGAAGTTGGGAGTGTGATGCAAACGTTTTCTTTTAATAAATGATTCCCGAGCCAATAAGTTCGTCGCCCAGATACCATGCAGCAAACTGTCCTGAAGTAATTCCGCGCTGTTCATTGTGAAAAATAAAATAGGCACCTTCCTCTTTCATGTGTATGGTTCCTTTTTCAAGCGGTTGCCGGTATCGGATGCGAATGTCGAATTCGTGTTTATCGCCTGGTTTCATCTGTAAATCGGGGCGAATCCAGTGCATGTTGCCGGCTTCAACAAATAAGCCGGGGCGAAACAGCCCGGGATGATTTTGACCCTCGCCCACGTAAATAATGTTTCGTTTTACATCGGTTCCAATCACAAAAAGCGGTTCTTTGTGCCCGCCAATATTTAATCCTTTTCGCTGCCCGATGGTGTAGAAATGTGCTCCCTGGTGTTCGCCAATTACTTCACCGTTCCAGGGTTTGTACGGATAGGCAAAACAAAGTTTCCGGTAATTTTCTTCCAGCGTTTCAAGCTGTTTTTTCTTTTCCATAAATTTTGCCGGAACTTCAATAATATTTCCGGTTTTGGGCTTCAGTTGTTGCTGAAGAAATGTGGGCAAATCCACCTTTCCCACAAAACAAATGCCCTGCGAGTCTTTTCGCTGGGCGGTGGGCAGGTTTTGTTCTTTGGCAATTTTTCGCACCTCGGGTTTGAGCAAATGGCCAATCGGGAACATCGCTTTTGACAGCTGCTGCTGGTTTAGCTGACACAAAAAATAACTTTGATCTTTGTTGGGATCTTTGCCGGCCAGCAGCTGGTGGATGACTTCACCATTCACTTCCATTTCAGTTTTGCGGCAATAATGCCCGGTAGCCACAAAATCGGCATCAAATTTCAGGGCTTCTTCCATAAAAGTATCAAACTTAATTTCGCGGTTGCAAAGCACATCCGGGTTGGGTGTGCGGCCTGCCTGGTACTCGGCAAACATGTAGTCGACTACCCGTTTTTTATACTCTTTGCTGAGGTCGACAATATGAAATGGGATGTCGAGTTTTTTAGCCACCATTTTGGCAATCATGGCATCTTCTTCCCAGGTGCATGCACTGGTGAGTGCCCCCACACGTTCGTGCCAGTTTACCATAAATAGAGCCACCACATCGTAGCCCTGCTCTTTTAGCAGGTAGGCCGCAACACTCGAGTCAACTCCGCCCGATAATCCTACTACTACACGTTTCATGGCGCAAAAGTAGAAAGATAAAATCCAATTGTCAAAAAACACCGTAAAAATGATATTTTGTTGCTGTAAGTCAAATGGTTATGAGTAAAATTTTATAAAAAGATGACATTTGTGTGACTTTTCCGTGATACTTTTCAGAGAACTTTGGGAGAGTTTATTCACATAAAAAAGATAGTTATGAAAGTAGTACGTTTATTAATGGGTTTAACACTGGCGGCAATATTGTTTGCGCAGTGCACAAAGGACGATCTGACAGATGATATGCAGGAACCTGTTTTAAAAGGGGCAGAATTAAGTGGTATGTATACCGTTACCGTGGAAAATGTTTCCATTCCGTATGATTATTTTGAATCGGGTGTTCAGCCTGTTCCGGAAGGAAAAACTTCTCCGGGGCCGGCGCTGCCGGGTGAATCGTATCAGTTTTCTTTTCATGCGGGACCACAACACAGGTTGTCTTTCGGAACAATGTATGGCTGGTCGAATGATGGTTTTTTTGCCTTTGGTGACATGGGAATCAGCCTGTATAACGGTGACAACCCTGTAACCGGTGACATAACATCAATGGTTCAGTTGTGGGATGCAGGAACAGAAGTAAATCAGGAACCGGGTGCGGATAATCCACACAATGGGGCAAATGTTACAGATGGCATGGTTATGCAAATGTTGGCGGTGGGAGATGGTTTTAATTACGGAAGTGTTGAAACCAACCTTAAAGTAACTTTGAATTACGATGGAAACAACAGGTTTACTGTAACCGTTGATAATCTGGAAGGAAGTAAAACACCCATCTCGCCTGTTGTATGGGTTGTGCATTATGCAAATCAAACCCCGCTTTTTACGGAAGGTGAAATGGATTACGGAAACGGGCTTGAGGAGGTGGCTGAAAGTGGTAATCCTGAGTTATTAGCCAGTTATCTCGATATGCACAGCGGTTATGTTTCACCCATAGCTCCCGTTCTTTGGGTATTACACAACAAAAAAGACAAACCTCTTTTTACCAAAGGGATGGCCGATTACAATTCAGGTCTTGAAATACTGGCAGAAACCGGCAATCCGGAACCATTATACCAATCGTTAATGGCGGCAGGGTATGAAACCGGATTTGAAGCAATGCCGGCAGGAAGTGCTGAGAACGGACCTATTTTCCCGGGACAAAAGTATGTGTTTACTATTAAAGGAGAGGTTGGGCAGTCGCTGAGTATAGCCACAATGCTGGGAGCATCAAATGATGTATTTTTTTCAACCGGCGATAAAGGAATTAAGCTCTCAAATGGAAAGGCAGGAAAAGATATTACCCATTTTATTGAATTGTATGATGCCGGCACTGAGGTGAATGAGTATCCCGGAGCCAAAGGTCCGGTTGATGCCGAAGAAGACGGAACTGTACAAACGTTGAAGGATGTAAATGATGGATTTTCGTGGCCGGAGGCTCCACAGGTGATCAGGGTGACAATTAAACAGAATGTGTGAAAATACTTATTGAATATACTCGAAAACAGTTCGATGCGATGAACAAAAACCCACCAGTTCTCTAAAAGCTGGTGGGTTTTCAAAATTACACGCTTTTGTTTTTTTTACTGGTGTGCCAAAATCAGGCATTTGTTTTCCGTGAAAACTGACATCAAAATCGGTTTCAATTGCATTAAAATGTCTTTCTGCAACAGAACCCTGCCAACTGAAATAAGGAAAACAACAAAGTTGGAAAATTTTCAGCGTTGTTAATATTTGGGAAGCAGATAGGTAGTTTTTTTTATTTCCTGAACCAGCTTTATTCCAATTTCTGCATCTTCTTCCCAGTTATATTGTCCTACCGGCCCTTTTCTGCGGTATTTTTTTATTTCTCCGGAAAGAGATTCCAACTCCTTGCAACCGGTGTCAATCAGCAGATTTAATTTTTCAGTTTGAAATTCTTCACCCCGGTTCCGGATGCGGTTGGCATAATACACCTGTGCATAGGCTTTTCTGAGTTTAGCCGATAACAGGGTACGGTTGAATGTGTGGTACAGCTGATTAAAACCTGCGGCGTTTGAAAAATAGGGTTTGGCTTGTTTCAGGTAAAACATGGCTTGTTCAGCAAGTTCAACCCCATGATTTTTTTCAGTAAGAATATAGTTTAAATAGGTGGTATCCATCAGTTCTTCGGGCTGAATCCAGTTGTTTTCAATTACTTCAGGAATTTCGTTCAGGTTGTTTCCTTCGGCACGTTTATGACCTGCAGGGGCGAGGTGGTTCACTACATCCTTCCAGTAATGAAAAGTTTGGTTTACCCCGTGTGCAATATGCACTTCAGGGTTCGCAAGCCAGCGGCCTGAAACATGGCGGGTATAAATGGAGCGGTAGTTAAAATCGAGCCGGGAATGGTTGGTAGTGTTTAACCCCAGCGTATAAAACGACGATAAAATAATTTCGGGAGCCATTTCAAAAACCGGCCTGAGATAGGGAATCAATACCGAATCGTATTTCCAGGCAATAAAACTATCGATTACTTCCGTTGTTTCCATCTCCGGATTTTGGATTGTTGCATGTATGGCAAAAAGGTTGATCTCCGGCGGACGGTTTAAAATACTGGTTTTTCCGTAGCGGTCGGTGCGAATTGAAAACCCGATGACATTGCGTAGTTTCCGGTAATATTTCCAGCGTTTGATATGCGTTTCAGGGAAAAAACTGGCCACAATTCCCTGGCCGTTAAACTCGTGGGCGG
>JAFGDX010000319.1 GCA_016931875.1 Prolixibacteraceae bacterium | reverse complement strand
GAATTGTTGCAGCCGGTAAACTGTACTTTTACCTGATTGTGTTTTTATTCCTTTGAAACCGGTATTGCCCGTTACTGAAAAAGGCGGGATGTAGATTTCTTTACCAAAATCAATCCCCTGTTTTTCAGAACATTTAAAAATAGCCTCTTTTGCGCACCACAAAACAATCATAGTTTTTTGCTGATCTGCAGTGGTTTTAACAAACTCCTTTTCATGAACATTTAAAAAACGCGTTGCCACTTTTTCAATGTTTCTTTCCGTGTTTTCCGCATCAATCCCGATTTTCTTTTGGGAAAGAAAAACCACGGCCAAATCGGCAGAATGCGAAATACTAAGATGGTAGTCTGAATTATTCAACTGCGGCCTTCCCAAACCATCGTAAAAAATTTCAGGATTTTTACCCAGCAATTCCTTCAAAAGCAATCGAACGGCCAGATACTCCCTTTTTCGGCGCTCCGACGAAAGGTGTGCAAATTCTATCTTTTCCCGGTCGGAAAATTGGAACTGCTGCATCAGCAACGTGGCCTCATCGGTAATTTCCCACATTCCGATAATGCCTTCTTCCAGTTCTATTTTTTTTGAAAATGCCATTATTGCCACGAGGTGGTTTCAATTAAACGAACAACATCAGGTTCCAAAAATTCGATAACCGGCTGAATGGAATCAATATTCGGAACTTCGCGGATGTAAAGCGCTCCCCGCAAAAAGTGCCGCGTACTGTCGGTTAAAAAAAACTGCATTGGCGAGGCCGCATTTCCTTCAATTTTATAAACAATTCCATAAACGTTGCCGCGCGGGTTAACAAACACCTGCTCGGAAATGGCATTGGCTTTTATTGAATGTTTATAAGCCAGTTCTCTCGATTCTTCCATAAATTCAGCAAGCTGTGTTTTATCAGAATTATTATCCTCCAACTGATAGTAGGAAATGTGTACCTCAGCTTTGTTTTCCGGAACTTCAATGTTTATCCAGTAAGGATTTTCCGGGTTTCTTGGGTCGGGCTTAATTTCGGAATAGTCGGGAATTTCAAACCGGTATGGAAATTTATTTTCAATCGGGTGATAATTTTTCTCCGGAAAGTCGATTCGGAAATAGCCGCGGGGTTTTGGCGTGTACTTTTCGTTGCAGGCAAACAAGCCCGAAATAAATATAAAAACCAAAAAATATTGTTTCCTCATTTTACAATCTTTCTTTCTGAAATAAACGGAGAATCAGGCAGTTTTATTCAATTCAACCTTAATTTGTTTTATCCGCCGGTTATCAACCGCTTCGATGGTGAATTTAAAACCTTTGCAGGTAATCTTTTCATTTTTTACAGGAATCTCGCCTTTCAATTCCAAAATCAACCCGGCCAAAGTATCGGCGTCGCCTTTCACCTCGTCAAAAATATCATCTTTACAATCCATTGTCCGGCAGAAATCAATCAAAAGTGTCTTACCATCAAAAAGATAAACATTATCTGAAAGTTTTGAAAAATAGTCTTCTTCATCGTCAAATTCATCGGCTATGTCACCAACAATTTCTTCCAGAATATCTTCGAGGGTAACAATACCAGCTGTTCCGCCATATTCGTCGATAACAATGGCAAAGTGAACTCTGGTTTTCTGAAATTCCTCGAGCAATGAATTGATCTTTTTGGTTTCGGGCACATAAAACGGCGGGCGGATAAGTGTTTGCCAGCGGAAAGTATTTCCTTTGTGGCTGTGGGGCAGTAAATCTTTGGTATATAAAATGCCACTGATATTGTCAAACGAATCGATATAAACCGGTATTCGCGAGTAGCCTGAATCGATGATCACCTTCAGCACATCGGCAAAGCTGGTCTTAATATCGAGCGAAACCACATCCACACGGGGTTTCATGATTTCCTCCACACTTTTATTTCCAAATTTTACAATCCCTTCCAAAATCTCCTTTTCCTCCGAAAGCTCCTGATCAGAGGTGAGTTCAAGCGCCTGCGAAATTTCATCCATGGAAATATTTTTCCGGTGCCGCTGCATCCGTTTATTTACAATGGAAGAAGAATACAGCAAAATGGAATTTACGGGGCGAAATATTTTTTCGAGGGTTAACAGCGGAATTGCCATAAATCTGGCAAAAGCCAGGGCATAATGATTCGCATATATTTTAGGCAAAATTTCGCCAAACAGCAATAAAAAAAAGGTAATTAAAACCACCTGAAGTATAAATTCTATTACCGGCGCATTCTGAATGGTTACCAGGTGATTGGTAACGTAAGCTGTTAAAATAATTATTCCAACATTTACAAAATTATTGACTACCAAAATGGTAGCAAGAAGCTTTTCGGGGTTTTCAAGATTTTTCAGAACTCCTGTATTGGCTTTGCTTTTTTTGTGAAGCAATTTCTTTTTGTGGGCAGCGCTCAGCGAAAAGTAAGCAACTTCGGAGCCGCTGATTAAAGCAGAACTAAACAGCAGCAACAAAATTACAACAATTGCCGCAATCAGGTTTATATCAATGGGGTGAAACTGAATGTTCCAACTGTCAATCGCCGTTGCTGCCGGCAATGAATCTGTTTCCAAACTAATTTATCTTTTGTTTAAAACGGCAAATCATCCTCGCCTTCCGATGCCTCAAAATCGGGTTC
>JAFGDX010000318.1 GCA_016931875.1 Prolixibacteraceae bacterium | reverse complement strand
CGACGGGTTGCTGATGCTTGGCTGGACTTCCTATTTTTTGGGAAATACCAACCAGGCAAAAGTTTTGTTCCAAAAAGTACGATTGTATAATCCCAACGATGCGTCGGCTACCGAAGGATTGCAATTGATAAAATAGAAAAATTAGCTGGCAGCGGCCTTGCTTTCAGCTTTTTCCATCGTTAGTTTCAAGGGTTCAATTTCTTCGCCCCAGTAAATGGTTTGGTGCGGGAATGGAATTTCAATACGGTGTTCGTCAAATGTTTCTTTCAGGCGTTTGCGGTATTCGCGTCCAACGGCCCACTGCTGAATGGGTTTGGTTTTAATACGTCCTTTTACAATAAGTGCGCTGTCTCCAAAACTATCCAGTCCAAAAATTTCCATGGGTTCCAGAATATTGTCTTTGAATTCCTCATCTTTCATCATGTTGTCAGCCACCTGTTTCATCAGTTTCATTACCTGGTTGAGGTCTTCCTTGTAGGCCACACCAATGTCGAAAACCATGGCTGACCAGTCTTTGGTCATGTTGGAAACGGTGTTGATTTTTCCGTTTTGAAAAATATGCACAACGCCTGAAAGGTCGCGCAGTGTAATGGTACGCAGTTCAATTTTTTCCACCAAACCCCCGGTTCCGTTAATAATGGCTACATCGCCGGTTCGAATTTGGTTTTCAAGCAGAATAAAAAATCCGGTTATAAAGTCGCGAACCAGTTCCTGCGCACCAAAACCAACAGCCAGCCCAATAATTCCGGCTCCGGCCAAAATCGGGGCAATGTCTATGTTTATCTTTTTCAGAAAAATCATAATAAAAATAGACCAGATGATAAGCGCAACCCCTTTTTTAACAATTCCCATTAATGTGTTTAAGCGCTTTTCAACTTCAAGATTGGGTTCGTCGTTTCGGTGTACTGTTTTTTTGACCAGAATTGATTTTAATTTTCTGACCATAAAAAATCCGACGCGAAGCGCAACAAACAGCAAGACAATTAAAATAACAAGGGAGGGCAACTCAGAAATAATCCAGCCGGATAAACTCGTTGCAAATGTTTCCCAGAATTCCGGAGTAAAAATATTCTTCATACAGATTGAATTTTAAAATGTGGTTTATACAATTTTATATCCTGCTCATTAAAAGATCATGCCAAAGTGGAAAGGAGAACCAGGGTTTTGGGGTACTGGTTTGACAATGAGCAGGCAGGGGAGGGTGCGTTTTGGGTTGGAGCTGTGTATTATTTGCACACGGCGGGAGTGGCGGGTTGTGGAAATTTTTCACAAATTATAACTGCCGGGAATAAAAAAACCCGGATTCAGATCCGGGTTTCTGGTTTTCTGTTTCTTACGGAATCAGAAATTGGGTCCTGTTCCATCGCAAGCCGTTGAATCAACAGAATTGTAATAGTAATATCCCGGTGTCCATTCTGATGTGTTGGAATCTTCCAGAATTTCCTGGTATTGTTCTTCCGAAATTACAGTTGGAATGTACGTTTCACCCTGGCGGGCCAATGCATAAGTAAATGCACGCAGGTGATTTTTTGAGCCTCGTAGTAAATTGGAATACACACGAATGACATCTTCATTTTGTGTTTCTTCCAAAAGATTTTGCAGGTCGTTAATGTCGTATTCTTCGATAAATGCACCAACTCTTAAAGCTTCCGCAAGGCTTGCAGAGCCTTTCGCGGTTAGTGAAGCATATAATTCATTAAATGTCGGATTGGTAAACATACCTTCTTCGCCGGTTGCCGGATCTTCCAGCCCGTATCCCGCCATTACGTATAAAACTGCGCTGGTGTGGGCATTTTCACTTTTTGAAATATTGTTGAAAATTACATAATCATACATTTCAAAGAATGTGGAATAAACATCATGCGCCAGTTTTTCTTCTTCCCGCATTTCCATCAAACCGGCAATTTCGGTTTCGGTTAATTCTCCCGAAAAAGTACAGCTATCACCCGGAGCAAGCGCAACCTCACTGCTTTTCTCGTCGTTTGCACTGGCCAGGGTATCTTCTACCTGGTTAATTGTTTCTGAACAGGAAATTATAAGGATGGAAGAAAGTGCCCAAAAGGCGCTGAATAAAAGTTTTCTGGTTTTCATACTTGTAAATTTTTATTGAATTTTAGTGAATGGGTTTGGAGGTTATCTGTAATCTGTTGTTTACTAATATCGCGGGCAGTTCCTGTAATACTGGGCGTTTCCCCGGCCGTATCCGGCTCCTCTGCCGCCACCGCGGTTCCCCGGTGCAAACCCCTGTCGGTTTCCGTAGCCTGCCCGGCCGTAGCCAACACGCTGGTTTCTGAAATTGTTTCCGCGCAACTGAAGCAGGTCGTATTCTTTTTGCTGGTTTTCATTCAGCAGGTTGCTAACCTCATTGCGGTGGGCAACCACATTTTCCAGCATTTCTTCACGAATCAGGTCTTTTTCTTCCCAATTGGTTGTTGAACGTCTTTTATCGCGCAAAACATCCATTTGTTCCTGGTGTTTGGCTTCCAGGGCCGAAATTGTTTCAACCTGTTCCTCTGTCAAATCCGAAAGATAATCAACACATGTAATTCTTTCATTGTTTTGAACTAATGCTCTGTTTCCATCTCTCCACCCCTGTGCAAAAAGGGTACTTGTTCCTAATGCGAGGGCAAAAAATACCCCGGCAAACTTTTGTAACTTGCTAATTTTCATGATTTTAAAATTTAAAAATTGATTTTACTTGTTTTACCTTCTATTTAATCTGTTTCTACCATTTTGTGGTAATTTCACATCTTCATTTTGTTGCAATACCGACATAAAAATTTCATTCAGCTTTTCGCGTTGGCTTTCGTCGCATTCACTTTTCATTGCCAGATAGTAGGCAATGGTTTCGTTTTTGAGGTTTGTGTGAAGTTCTCCTATTTGCCTTGAAATGGAAGCAAGTTTTGCCTGGTCAGGATTTTCTTTTCCCATCTCTTCCACCATTTCAATTCTTAACACTTCCAAGTTGTGATTGATTTGCCAGGCATTCTGGTTGAAATTCCGGTTCAACTGCCGGAAGGTTTCCATCTGTTCAAAACGCAGATTTAACTT
>JAFGDX010000003.1 GCA_016931875.1 Prolixibacteraceae bacterium | reverse complement strand
GAAATTTCATCGATGTATTTCTGGTATTCCATGTTGTAAATTCGGGTTCGCAATTCCGACATGGCTTTGGCCAGGTTTTTCAACTGCGATTTTTCATCCTGGCAGGTAACCACAATTCCGGTTGGAATATGAGTCAAACGTATGGCTGAGTAGGTGGTGTTTACCGACTGGCCGCCCGGACCAGATGAACAATAGGTGTCTTTCCGGATGTCCGACTCTTTCAGTTCCACATCAAATTCTTCGGCTTCGGGAAGAACGGCTACTGTTGCCGCCGAGGTATGCACCCGGCCCTGGGTTTCGGTTTGCGGAACGCGCTGAACACGGTGCACCCCCGATTCATATTTCAGGATTCCGTAAACCCCATCACCGCTTACTTTGGCTACAATTTCCTTGTAGCCTCCGGCCGTGCCCTCATTCAGGTTGGTAACTTCCATTCGCCAGCCTTTTTTCTCGCAGAATTTGGAGTACATGCGGAAAAGGTCGCCTGCAAAAATACTTGCTTCGTCGCCGCCGGTTCCTGCACGAATTTCGAGGATGGCGTTTTTGCTGTCCTCGGGGTCGGCCGGAACAAGCAACAATTTTATCTCCTTTTCTTTTTCTGGAATGAGTTTTTCTGAAACTTCAATTTCATCCCGTGCCATTTCTCGCATTTCTTCATCGCTTTCTTCGGCCAGGATTTCTTTCCCTGATTCAATATTGTCGACCAGATTTTTATATTCCTGGAATTTGGCCACCAGTTTTTGAAGTGTTTTGTATTCCTGGTTTAATTTTACATAGCGCTTCATGTCGGCAATTACTTCCGGGTCCGTAATTTGCTGCTCCACTTCTTCGTAGCGGTGTTTTATCGATTCGAATTTTTCTAATAATGCGTATTGTGCCATTTTATTTTTCCTTTCTTCATCCCCGCCCAGGCGGGAATCCTTTTTGTAAATCAATTGAGCTGAAAATTTTGCAGGGAGTTTTTTTGAATTCAGAGTAGCTAATAGAAATAGGTTCCCTTGTCTGATTTTATGGTGAGTTTTTTACCGGAATACGGTACTACCTTCCCAATAATTTGTGCGTCAATGTTAAATGACTTTGATATTGAAATTATTTCACCTGCTGTTGCCAAATCAGTATAAATTTCGAAGCGGTGACCCATATTAAAAACTTTGTACATTTCCTTCCAGTGGGTTCCCGATTGTTTCTGAATGAGGTTGAACAATGGCGGAACCGGGAACATGTTGTCTTTGATTACATGCACATTTTCAACAAAATGCAGTACTTTGGTTTGTGCTCCGCCGGAACAGTGAATCATTCCTGAAATTTGATTTCTGAATTGGTCGAGAATTTTTTTGATAACCGGTGCATAGGTTCTGGTAGGCGACAAAACCAGTTTGCCTGTATCCATTCCCAGTTCCGAAACAACATCGGTAAGTTTGTATTTTCCTGAATAAACAAGTTCTGAAGGCACTTCCGGGTCAAAACTTTCGGGGTATTTTTGGGCCAGGTAACCGGCAAACACATCGTGGCGGGCCGAGGTGAGTCCGTTGCTGCCCATTCCGCCGTTGTATTCGTTTTCATAGGTGGCCTGTCCCGATGAGGAAAGCCCCACAATGACATTTCCGGCTGAAATTTTATCGGCCGAAATTACATCAGCACGTTTCATCCGGCAGGTAACGGTCGAATCCACAATGATTGTTCTGACCAAATCGCCCACATCGGCGGTTTCGCCCCCCGTGGAATAGATGCTTATTCCCATTTCACGCAATGAAGCCAGCAACTCTTCCGTTCCGTTGATAATGGCAGCAATCACTTCGCCGGGAATTTTATTTTTGTTCCGGCCAATGGTTGATGAAACCAGGATATTATCGGTGGCGCCCACACAAAGCAGGTCGTCCACATTCATAATCAACGCATCCTGGGCAATTCCTTTCCACACCGAAAGGTCGCCGGTTTCTTTCCAGTACAGGTACGCCAGCGACGATTTTGTGCCTGCTCCATCGGCATGCATAATGTTGCACCACTCCTGATCGCCTCCCAGGATATCGGGGATAATTTTGCAGAAGGCTTTGGGGAACAGTCCTTTATCGACGTTTTTTATCGCCTCGTGCACATCTTCTTTGGATGCTGAAACTCCTCTTGAATTATATCTCGATTCGGTTACCATCTTCTCAACAAAAATTTGTGGCTGTAAAAGTAGCAATTTATATTCACCTGAAAATACAAAAATGGAAAGCCGGTTTACGACTTCCCATTTTCTTCGTATTCATTTTTTATTGCTAAGCGTATAAAAAGCGTTTAATTTTTTTGGTCGGTGTTTTTTCAAATGGAATAGGCTGAAGAATTACCTGTTGAATCCGGGAGAATTTGTTTACCTCCTGGTTTACTTTGTTTTGGATTTCCTTCAGGATTTCTTCCGACTTATCGTAAATATATTGTTGTGCTTCCACTTTCAGGTTTTTAAAATGCTGTTCCATTTCTTCCATGTTCAAATGAATCATTGCAACCAGTTTTCCTTTCTTTTCAACCACCAGCGATTCCAGAACAAAGCGCATTTTATTGATTACGGATTCAATTTCCTCCGGATAAATATTTTCACCACTGGCACCCACAATCATGGTTTTTATGCGGCCCTTTATGTAAAGTTTGTTGTTTTTGTCGAAACAGCCACGGTCGCCGGTTTTAAACCATCCGTCTTCCGTAAAAACTTCTTTGGTCATTTCGGGCGCTTTGTAGTACCCTTTCATCACATTCAATCCTTTTGCCTGAATTTCGCCTTCGCCCGTAACAGGGTCGGCATCGGCAATTCTTAGTGAAACGCCTTCCATGGCAATTCCGGTGGAACCCAGCCTGCGGTTTTTCCCAACAGCACCAGCCAAAAGCGGGGCGGTTTCTGTTAATCCGTAACCAATGGCGTAGGGGAAATTCCCTTCAAGCAAAAAACGCTCAACCGTGGGGTCAAGTTTGGCTCCACCAATTCCGAAGAAGTGGATTTTACCGCCAAATGTTTTGTGAAGTTTGGCCGCGGCTATTTTGTGTAAAACTTTCCGAACCGGTGAAAGGGAGTATAAAAAGCGCATCAACCCGTTTTTCTGAAAGGCTGGATATATTTTGGCCTTAAATATTTTTTCGATGATTAACGGAACCGAAAGCATAATGGTGGGTTTTACCAGCTGTAAAGCGGGTAGTAAAACCGATGCCACCGGTGGTTTGCGCAAATAATGAACCGAGGCGCCAAATCTCATTGGCAATAAAAATGCGACGGTATTTTCGAGGGTGTGCGACAACGGAAGTATCGATAAAAACCTGTCCGATGATTTTATTTCCTGCAAAGTGGCACATTGTTGTGCAGTCCACGCCAGGTTTCGGTGGGTAAGCATTACTCCTTTTGAGTTGCCGGTGGTTCCGGATGTGTAAATAATGGAAGCCAAATCTTCTTCTTCCACATCGGGCCGGGCATAGCCTTTTGCAACCACAGGAACGGATGAGCAAAGAGCGTTTAAATGTTCGGCCGGAGTTTCTTTGGGAATAATGGCAAAATTATCCACCAAAATTATTTTATTCACCAAATTGGCGGTAGCCTGATTTATGTTTTTGTATAAATTTTCGGAAACAAATAAAACTTTCGACTCCGAATGTTCCACAATCGATTTTATTTCGTTTTCATGAAAGTCGGGAAGAATTGGCACGGCAACCGCTCCAATAACCGAAATGGCAAAAAATGCCACTCCCCAGTTGGGCATGTTGGTGCTTAAAATAGCCACCTTGTCGCCTTCCGATACACCCAGTTCGGTCAGTAAATCGGCAAGTAAATTTATATCCTCGCCCATTTCCTTGTAGGTGTAATTTTTTTCACCTGCAAAAACCACCGAAGTTTTGTCGGAATAATTTTTTACCGATTCGTTTATTAATGAGGGTATGGTAAGTTTTGTTTTGTTCACCATTCTAATTTACTAATCATGTTCTTTTAAACTGTGCTGTTGTAATTATAAAACAAAATTTAAAATTACATTGTTCAGGCTGCAAAAATAGTAAAAAAACGGTCATAACTTCTTGCGAATAAAATTATGCAAATGTTTCAATTTGTTGAACATGTTGCTGTATGCGAATATTTTATTATTTTCCTGTAAAAGAATTAACATTTTTTATAGGTACGATTTGATTTGGGATTCATTATTTTCGTTTGTTATGAACAAATTTCAATCAAAACTGATACAGAAAACCCATCAATATATCCGGCAGGTTTTTAAAAACGATGGCTCGGGACACGATTGGTGGCATATTTTCAGGGTACGAAACCTGGCCGTGAAGATTGCCGAATTGGAAGGAGGCGATTTATTTATTATTGAAATGGCGGCTTTGCTGCACGATTTGGATGACTGGAAACTTTCAGGAAATAAACAGACAAACCGCGCTATAAAATGGTTGCAGCAGGTTGACACGGGAAATGAAGAACAAAAAAGGATTCTGCAGGTGATTGATGAAGTTTCGTTTAAAGGAGCGGGCGTTGCAACAAAAGCAACATCCCTGGAATCTGAAATCGTTCAGGATGCCGATCGTTTGGATGCCATTGGCGCCATTGGAATAGCCCGTACATTTGCCTATGGCGGCAGCAAAGGCCGACTGATTTTTGATCCTGATATTCCGCCGGTAATGCACAATGATTTTGAGTCGTACAAAAACAATACGGCACCTACCATTAATCATTTCTATGAAAAGCTGCTGCTTATAAAAGAGCGGTTAAATACCAAAACCGCGATGGATATTGCAGAAACCAGGCATGATTTTATGGAGGAATTTCTCCGTCGGTTTTTTTCTGAGTGGGATAATCATTTTTAAGCCGGGGAGTTGAGTTTTGTGCCGTTTGTTTCTTAATTTTGGAAAGATGAAAAGAATTTGAAACATTTTCGGAAACTATCTGGGATTTGGGGTATTTCTTTTCAAAAGTAAAATAAAATGAAAATTGAACACATAGCCATTTGGACTAATAACCTGGAAGGAATGCGAAATTTTTACATGCATTATTTCGATGCCTCATCGAATGAAATTTATTACAATCATTCCAAAGGGTACCGTTCCTATTTTTTGTCGTTTGACGGAGATTGCCGTTTGGAAATTATGGAAATGCCGCGTATTCCCAAGTCAAAAAATGATCCGGTGAAACAATTCACCGGGTTAATCCATTTTGCGCTGAAAGTGAATTCACGGGCCGAAGTCAACAGGTTAACCGAGGTAATTAAAAACGATGGGTTTAAAGTTGTGAGCGAACCTCGTACAACCGGCGACGGATACTACGAAAGTGTGATACTCGACCCGGACGGGAACCGGGTGGAAATTGTAGCCTGAGATTTGGAACGCATAAAAGGTATCGTAAATTACCGGTTTACGGGCCCGTAATTTGCCGGACACCCGATGTTTGAAAAATTTTGAATTCAATAAAAACTAAACCAATGAAACTTGATTGTATTATGAAACGTTCAGCATTTGTTGCTGCTTTTTTTATTCTTTTTGGATGCAATGACAAAGTACCCGAAGAATTGCCCAATATTTTATGGTTAACCAGCGAGGACAACAGCCCGTTTGCAGGTTGTTACGGCGATGAGTTTGCCACCACACCAAATCTTGACCAACTGGCAACAGAAGGTTTTTTATATACCCACGCCTATGCAAATGCCCCGGTTTGCGCCCCTGCCAGAAACACAATTATTACCGGTGTTTATGCCTGCTCCAACGGAAATCAGCACATGAGGAGCTACTATTCAAAATCGGAAAAAGTAAAAACCTATCCTGAGTTTTTGCGGGAAATAGGCTATTACTGTACCAACAATTCCAAAACTGATTACAATACTGCATCAATTGATCAAAATATAATCTGGGACGAATGCAGCAGGGAGGCTCACTATAAAAACCGTGCCCCCGGACAGCCGTTCTTTGCGGTTTTCAACACCACCATTTCGCATGAGAGCTCTGTTCATAATCCGATTCCCAATGAAGAGCTTCGCCATAACCCGGAAGATGTTGTGCTTCCCCCGTATCATCCGGATACCCCTGAAATGAGGCACGACTGGGCACAGTACTATGACAAAATTGAAGATATGGACACTCAGATCGGGAAGTGGCTGCAGGAGTTGGAAGAGGCGGGGTTGGCCGAGAATACCATTGTGTTTTACTATGGCGACCACGGCGGAGTTCTGGCGCGGAGCAAAAGGTATGTTTATGAGTCGGGAACACATGTCCCTTTTATTGTCAGGATTCCGGAAAAATACAAATATCTGTTTCCTGCTGAAAAACCGGGTTCAAAAGTACACAGGTTGGTGAGTTTTGTCGATTTGGTACCCACATTGCTCAGCATTGCAGGAATTGAAATTCCCGATTACTTGCAGGGAAATGCATTCCTGGGAAAACAAAAAACGGAAGATCCGGAATATGCTTTTATGTTCAGGGGAAGAATGGATGAACGCTATGACATGTGCAGGGCAGTACGTGACCAAAAATTCAGGTACATCCGGAATTATATGCCTTACCGGATTTACGGTCAGCATCTGGAATATTTGTGGCGGGCTCCTTCCATTGGCTCCTGGGAACAGGCCTATAAAAAAGGCGAATGTAACGAGGTGCAAAGTGTTTTTTGGGAACCCAAACCGGCTGAAGAATTGTATGATACCGAAAATGATCCCTGGGAAGTGAACAATCTGGCACATGATCCGGCCTACAAAGAGGTTTTGGAACGGATGAGAAAGGCAAACAAAGACTGGATGATGCGAATAAACGACACCGGGTTTATTCCCGAGGCCGACCGTATAAGCCGTGCCGGCGATGCTCCTTTTTATGACTATATGAGAAGTGGTAATGTAAACCTGGAGAAACTTCTTGAAGCTGCCGAAACAGCTACATTTGGAGAAGAGGAAAATTTGCCTGTGTTGCTTTCGTATTTAAATGATGAAGAAAGTGCCGTCCGGTACTGGGGGGCAACCGGTTTGTTAATGCTGGGAGATGCGGCATTGCCGGCCCGGCAGGAGTTGGAGAAAGCCCTCGGCGACGAGTCGCCCAATGTGGCGGTGGTTGCCGCCGAAGCACTTTACAAACTGGGTGAAAAGGAAAAAGGGAGAAAAACTTTGTTGGGTGTTCTGGAACATGAAAACCCGTTTGCACGCTGCCATGCACTGAATGCGATTGACGGGACAGGAGACGATAGCCGGGAAGTTGTTCAGGGAGTTATTGGCATGATTAAAAAAATGCCCGATATGGACAGAAACCGATACGACCTGAGGGCGGCACGCGGTTTAATTGAAAAGTGGGGGCTGGACCCGCTGGCATACAACCTGGTGTTTAACTGGTAGCCGTTGTAAAAATGAAATATATGCTAACCGGACACAAATCGGCACGGTTGGTTTTTCGAAACCTCGAAGAAACTGATTTCGACTGGTGGATGGGGTTTGCCTCCAATAAAACTGCTACCCGTTTTTTCGACTTTACCGGAGATTTAGAGCCCCGGCAGTTTTGTCGTTTATGGTTTGATAAAATTTTTGAAAGGTACAACAGCAATACAGGCGGGCATAATGTTTTGGTTCACAAAAAAAGTGGGGAGCAGATTGGAATGTGCGGCCTTTTACTTCAGGAAGTGGATGGGTTGGAGGAATTGGAAATTGGGTATTCCATTCATCCTGCGTTTTGGAAACAAGGTTACGCCACCGAAGCAGCCAT
>JAFGDX010000317.1 GCA_016931875.1 Prolixibacteraceae bacterium | reverse complement strand
TTTCCCGCTTATTTTGGCATCAGAACCACTGCTGGTGTCGAGTTTTATATTTTTGTAAACCAGGTCAAGTTCAACATCGCTGCCGCTGCTTGCATCAATGGTTAAACTTTCTCCGTCGAGAGTATTTTCCGATTTTACGTCGGAGCCTGAGGATGCGTCAACCGCCGTTAATTCTTTAACGGTCACATACGCTTTGCGGGTTTCATTCATGTTTCCCCAGTTGAACCAGTTGTTGTTGCGTTTCATGTAAATATGCAGAACATCGCCTTTTACTTCAGTAATAAGGTCGTCAATAATATCGTCGTCGGCAACTACTTTTACTTCTTCGGTGTTGCCCATGGTAATGTAAAGGTCGATTCCGGTTGAAACTTTTATCTCGCTGAAGTTTTTAACGTTTCTGTTTTCTGTTTTATCGCTGTTCCCGGCGTAACCCGAGGTTGTTATTGTAACTGCCGCAGCAAGGAATAGAATAGAAAGTTTTTGAATTGTTTTCATTTTGTTTGAATTAGAGTGATTTCTTAAAGGACGCATTGAAAAACTGAAAGTTACAGTTGAGGTTTAATTTTTTTTCACATTTCCGCCGGAAGAATTTTCGGTGTTTATGGATTGCGGGTTTCCCGAATAGAAAACATTACCGCCGCTGCTGGCATGCCCGTCGAGTTTATTTTGTACTTCTATCCAGATGTTGGCGCCACTGCTGGCACGGGCTTCGCATTCGCCGGCAATTAAATCTTCGGCTTTAATATTGGAGCCCGCCGACGCTTTTCCAACAAACTCTTCACTGCGGCCTTCCAGTTTTATGTTTGACCCGGCAGATGCTGAAACATTCAGCCGGCGCACATCCACATCAAGGCGCATGTTGCTTCCGGCCGAGGCAGCCAGGTCAAGGCTTTTGGCTTTGATTTGATTTTCAGAATAAACATTACTTCCGGCAGTTGATTTGATGCTGTTTACTTCGGAAAGCGTGACATAAACTTTTTTGGAGGTTGAACTGCGGATGTTTTTGGAAGTGCTTACCACAAGCGTGTTTTCTTCCACCTTGGTTTCAATGGCATCCAAAAGATTTTCATCGGCTTCCACCCTCACTTTTATTTCTTCACCCTGCGAAATGTACACATTCATTCCACGGGTGGCTTTTATTTCATCAAACGAACCTACATTTCTTGTTTCTTCAACAACATTGCCGTTTCCTTTTATCGATGGCCCCATAAAAATACATGATGAGAAAAGTAAAACGGTGATGAATACCAGGAGTGAGGAGAAAATTTTTGACTTCATTTTTTCATGTTTAATTGTTCGACTTGGCTTTGGCTCAAAATTAGGCGTGTTGGAAAAGAATAACAACTTTTTTCGTTGAACATGGGAATTTGACCGGTAAACCAACCATAAAAAAGCCGGCAAAATTTACAGCTCCTGCAATTACTGAAGTGTGAGTTGTAACTTTGTAAAATGCTTTTTGTGTATTCTGTTTGTTCAGATTCGTTGGTTGAATGCATCTAAATTGTGCCGGTGTTTTCTCAGGGCGTTGTATTTTAACTGTAGTTTTTTGGTGAGCATAATCCTGATTTCCTGGGTGCGTTTGGCCATTATTTTTGCGATTTTGGTTTTTTTACTCTCCTTTCAGAAATAGGGCTTCTGCCGTTTTTGATTTTAACTTCCTTTAACTTCAAACCTGTTTATTTGAACAATGTTAGGGTTTAATTTGCTGGTTTTAATTTATTTTAACGTAACACAACTACTTTGTGAAAGACAGATATCAGGTAAGTTTTTATATTTTTGACGAATTATTTTAGTGAATTTCTGAATTTTACATATTCAGAGCAAAAAAACAGAGAGATGAATTGGAGAAAATTTTGGATAGGAACAGCTATTGTTGCTGTAATAGGGATAGGTTTCTTAAGTTTCACCCAGGATCAGAAAAATTTTGAAATTGCCAAAAACCTGGATATTTACCACACGCTTTTCCGGGAACTAAACATGTTTTATGTGGATGAAATTAACCCGAACAAGCTGGTAAAAGAAAGTATCGACGATATGTTGATGTCGCTGGACCCGTACACCAATTATATTTCGGAGGACCAGATTGAAGATTTTCGTTTTATGACCACCGGCGAGTATGCAGGAATTGGCGCACTTATCGGGAAACAAAACGGGAATATTGTTATTTCTGAACCCTACGAAGGTTTTCCGGCACAAAAGTTTGGGTTAAAAGCCGGAGATATTATTCTTGAGGTGGAAGGAAAACCAACCACGGAAATGAGTACCGAAGATGTAAGCAACCTTTTAAAAGGCCCGGCCAACCAACCGGTAAAAGTAAAAATACAGCGGCCTTTTGTAAAAAAATCATTTGAAGTGGATGTGGTTCGCGAAAAAATCAGTATCGATGCAGTTCCGTATTACGGGATGCTGGATCAGAATACCGCTTACATCCGGCTTTCAAATTTTACGGCCAATTGCAGTGGTGAGGTTAAAAAAGCTTTTACAGAGCTGAAAAAGAACAATCCGGAAGCGCTGGTGCTGGATTTGCGTTCCAACCCCGGAGGGCTTTTAATGGAAGCGGTTCGGATTGTGAATATGTTTGTTCCTCAGGGTGAAGAGATTGTAAGTACCAAAGGAAAGGTAAAACAGTGGGACAAAGTGTACAAAGCTACCGAAGCGCCCATTGATACCACAATAAAAATAGCGGTTCTGGTGAATAGTAATTCTGCATCGGCTTCCGAAATTGTGGCTGGTGCCTTTCAGGACCTGGACCGTGGAATTATTGTGGGAACACGCACCTTTGGAAAAGGACTGGTTCAGACCACCCGCGATTTGAGTTACAACACCAAACTGAAAGTTACCACCGCAAAATATTACATTCCAAGCGGTCGCTGTATTCAGGCACTCGATTATGCCCACCGCAACGAAGATGGAAGCGTGGGCCACATTCCCGACTCACTGATTTCTGAGTTTACCACCAAAAAAGGAAGAAAAGTGTATGACGGAGGAGGAGTGGTCCCCGACCTGAAAATTGAACCCGACCAATTGAGCAACCTGAGTATTGCCTTGATAACCAAATTTCTGGTGTTTGATTTTGCTACCAAATATTCCAATGAAAATGAGTCGATTCCGGCACCCGAAGAGTTTGTGGTTACCGACGCTATTTACA